>CALROE020000265.1:0-5629 GCA_943369715.1 Bradyrhizobium ivorense | reverse complement strand
GCTGCATGAGCCCGTCACCTGGATGATGCTGGCCGTCACCCTCGCCGTCATCCTGTGCGTGGTGGGCGCGCGGAAATTCGCCAGTTAGCCGCGCCCTGTATTTCTACGGAGTTCTACCTTAACGCGGGCGTAGGACTGTAACGGCCATGGTGCAGCCTCAATTCCTGCACCCCAACAGATCGCTCCGGAAAATGATGGCGCTACAGGCGGATCAATCCATCATCGCCGAACTCGAGGACGCCGTCAGAACCGGCTCGCCCGCGGAGCGGGTCGAAACCCTTCGACAGGTGACCAACCTGTTCCTGAATGATGGCGCGCGCCTCAGCGAGGACCAGGTCAAGGTCTTCGACGACGTCATGTGCCTGCTGATCGCCCGGGTCGAAAGCCGCGCCAGGGCCGACTTCGGCAAGCGCCTGGCGCCGGTTGCCTTTGCGCCGCCGGGAGTGATTCAGCATCTGGCATGGGACGATGAAATCGCGGTCGCCGGCGACGTGCTGGCCCTTTCGAATCGCCTGAATACCAGCACGCTTGTGGAGATCGCGCGCAAGAAGGGGCAGGATCACCTGCTGGCGATTTCGGGCCGCAGCAACCTGCCCGAAGCCGTCACCGACGTCATCATCGATCGCGGCGAGCAGAAGGTCATCAAGAAGCTCGCCACCAACGCCAGCGCGCGCATTTCCGAGGCCGGATATTCCGGCATCGTGGCGCGGGCCGGTGGCGACGACGAACTCACCGAGATCCTCGGGCTGCGCATCGACCTTCCGATCAAGTTC
Source organism: Bradyrhizobium ivorense (assembly GCA_943369715.1). GTDB lineage: Bacteria > Pseudomonadota > Alphaproteobacteria > Rhizobiales > Xanthobacteraceae > Bradyrhizobium > Bradyrhizobium ivorense_A. Next base: position 4,856 of record CALROE020000265.1, on the reverse strand, counting down.
CTGCGCGACCTGTTGCGGCGCGCCTCCGACGCGGTTCGCGCCAAACTGGCCGCCATCGCCTCGCCGGAGCTGCGCGAAGAGATCAAGCGGGTGCTGAAGTCGATCCTCGGCGAAGACGACGAGGATCATTCGTCGACGCGGGATTTCGGCGGAGTCGAGAAATTCATCAAGCTGAAGAAGGAATTGAACGAGCTCGACGACGCCGCCGTCTTCCTGTTCGCCGAAGCCGGAAAATTCGACGAGGTGATCGTCTCCCTCGCGGTGCTCAACGATGCGCCCACCGAAATGATGGCGCGGCTGATGGAGGGGCCTCGCGCCGACCTCATCCTGATTCCCTGCCGGTCAGCCCGCCTGAACTGGCCGAGCGTCGAGAGCATCCTTCGCAACCGGCCGATGCCGGCGCCGATCAACCCCCAGACGCTGGCGCTGGCACAGCGCGACTACCGCAAACTGTCGATGGAAACCGCGCAGCGGACGGTGCGCTTCTGGCAGCTGCACAACAAGATAGAGAAGTAGGTTTTACGTCTCGCGTCCCGGACGCGGTGCAGCGCTCTTCGCGCTGCTCCGCAGCGCCGGGACCCACACTCTCTCAAGCAAGATGGACCCCGGATCTGCAGCGCACCGCAAGCGCGCTGCGCTGCGTCCGGGGAACGGAGCCTCAGCTCAGGTAGGATGGGCAAGGAAGGGCGCGGCTACGCGTCGTGCCCAACGCAATCAGGCCGCGCGCACCGTATCCAGGAACCTGCCGACCTCCTGCTTGAGGCGGTTGCTTTCAAACGAGAGCGACTGCGCCGACGTCAGCACCTGCGACGATGCCGACCCGGTTTCGCTGGCGCCGCGCTGCACGTCGGTGATGTTCGACGAAACCTGCTGGGTGCCTTGAGCCGCCTGCTGGACGTTACGGGCGACTTCCTGGGTGGCGGCGCCCTGCTCCTCGACCGCGGATGCGATGGTCGACGAGATCTCCGAAATCTGTCCGATGGTGACGCCGATCTCCTCGATCGCGTGCACGGAATCCCGCGTCGCGTTCTGGATGTCGCTGATCTGCTTGCGGATCTCGTCGGTCGCCTTTGCCGTTTGCTCGGCCAGCGCCTTGACTTCGGCGGCCACCACCGCGAAGCCGCGGCCTGCCTCTCCGGCCCGCGCGGCTTCGATCGTCGCGTTGAGCGCCAGCAGATTGGTCTGGCCGGCAACGCTGTTGATCAACTCGACCACGTCGCCGATCCGGTTGGCCGCGCTCGACAGGGCATTGACGCGATCATGGGTCTTGCGGGCCTGCTCCACCGCCTCGCCGGCCATTCTCGAGGACTGCTGCACCTGCCGGCTGATCTCGTTGACCGAGGAGGCCATCTCCTCGCTCGCGGAGGCCACCGACTGGACGTTGGTCGAGGCTTCCTCCGAGGCGGCGGCGACCATGGTCGTGAGTTCCTGTGCCCGCGCCGCGGTCGCCGTCAGCGTGCCTGCCGAAGCCTCGAGCTGGGACGAGGCCGCCGATACGGTTTCGACGATTTCCCCGATCGCGCCCTCGAATGCGTCGGCAAGCCGGCCCATCGAGGCCACTTTCTCCTCCCGGGTGGATTTTTCCAGGGCCTCCCGCTCGATCTGCATGCCGTGCATCCTCAGGGCATTGTCCTTGAAAACGAGCAAGGCACGCGCCATCGATCCCATTTCGTCGCGGCGGTTCGAGCAGGGCACGACCACCGACATCTCGCCGCCGGCCAACTCGCTCATCGCCGCGGTCATCTGGCCCAGCGAACGTATGATGCGGCTGATCACCATCCAGAGAGTCGCGGCAGCGAGCAGCAGCGAGAACAGCATCAGGAAGCCGTTCAGCACCAGGGTCTGCAGGCTGCTGCGCTGCGCGGCTTGCGCCAGACGCGCGGCCTCCTGGCTTGCAAGCATGCTCAGTGCAATCACTTCATCGATCGCCGCCGTGGACTGGCTGAACCACTCCGCGGAATTGATCGGATAGCTGCCGCTGCCAAGTCCGGCGGCGTAAATCGCCTTGCGGGTATCCTCGAAGCTCTTGAACACGCGGTCGCGGACCTTGTCGGTTCCCGCAGTCACGGACGGCGCAGCCGATGATTTTGCGGCGTAGGCCTGCACGTAATCCCAAGCAGCTTCCACCCGCCCACGGAACATGCCGAGTGTGCTGACCTCCTGCGCGATCATCGGTCGTCCGGCGGCCACCAGCGCCGCCACCGCCGCGCGTTCGCGTCCGAGATACTCGCTCATGATCCAGACGAAGTGTTTGAGATTCTGCAGGCTCGACAGCCGGGCCTGGACATTGTCTTCGTCCATCGCGGCGGCGACGCGAAGGTTCTGGCTCGCCACGATCAGTGCGGTGATGGTCGGCGCCCATTGCGATACGACGGCCGCCTGGCGTGCAGTTGCGGGCTTGGCGATTTCGCCATCCGCCTGTCGCCGAAGTGCGGCGACTTGTTCGAACGCGCGCTTCGCCGCTGCGATCAACTGATCCCGGTTGGCAAAGCCCTGGGCGGCCATGCGGCCGAGAGCACGCTCGAAAGGTTCGTCGGCCATCTTGCGGAAGTTCGATATCGCCGCGACCTGAGCATCCGCTGCGGGATTGGCGGCATTCAATGCAAGGTTGGTCGCGCCGCGCTCGCGCGCCCATTGGCCGGCGCTGGCCAGCAGCAGATCGGCGGTTTCGTTGACCGACGCGGCATCGGAAGCCGTCGTGCGTTCAAGGCTTGCGTTGTGCAGGACGTAGCCTGAGACCGCCAACCCGAGCAGCGACAGCAGCGCCACCGCCGTGATCAGGAGATTGCGAATATTCCACACTGTTGCAGCTTCAGCCGAAGAATTCATGGCGTGGTGCCTTCAATCAAAAGAAATGCAAAGGGACTGTTGACGCCGTAATTGCGAAGCGCGGGACGCGGAAAAAATCCGCGGAGATCTTGGAGTCTCGTTCGGTCGTCGACCCAGAAATAACCTGAATCAACTTAATTTCAGATGAATTCGCCAAAGTGACGCCTACATCGCAATCACGCTCGCGACAAAACGACAACCAAGAATAGCAGTTGCGTTGCATCATCTTCCCTTGCTCGAAAAGTTTCTTGACGCGGTATGCATCATTGCAGCGGCGCGAGCACGTGTTGTCGTCGCGCCATTTGCCGAGCGATTTGCGCGGCTTCCTTGTTACCGTGCGATGTCGGCCGGGACCTGATGCACGTCATATCCAGGCGACAAATTCCGCAATCGCATGGCGCGGGCTGAAAAGCATGGCAAGGGTCGGCAAGGATGCAATTTTTCGAGCAGTCCGGTCTGATGCGGCGACTGAACGCCCGTATTTCTACGGTATTCCGGCAGAAAATAGATCCAGAGACGACCGAGCGCGCGATTGATCCAGTCATTCGCGTCGCCCCCACACCCATTCGAAGGAGCCGCCGGCTCAATCGACGCCGGAGCGGAGCATGCGGACTCCGGGTGTTCGAAAGCGGTCGCGCAAATGATTGCCCCCGGATCGGCCGCGCATCGTCCCTGGGCCGCACCGCTTGGCCCTCAGGAACTTGCCGATCTCTTGCTTGTTACCTTAACGGAGGGACGCCCCCGGGGGTCTCGAAGCCGCGGGCTTGGGAAGAGGAACCGCCGTTCGCCTTCTCTCGCAGCCGATAAAATTGCAGCGCGGCCCGCGCCGTTTTCGGCTGCAGCCGGAAGAAGCTGGCGAAACACTGGTTCAGCCGTTCTTTCGTCACCCCGCCGCGTCCGGCCTGCAGGGTGATGATCTCCTTCGTCGTTTCCCACGACAGGTCGCCGGCCTTGGCAAAAACCAGCAGCTGCTCCGATTCGTTTTGGGCCAGCGTGCGCTCGATCAGGCCGATCGGAAGATCACACATCAGCGAGAGCGCGACAGCGGTCTTGTCGAAACTTCCCTCACGCGCGAACTCCTGCAACCGCGCATCGTCGAGCAGCCCGAACGAATGCAGCGACCGCACATGCGCCTGCGCCTGCGCATGCTCGCCGGAGCCCGCCCGCGCCACCGCCAGTATCTCGTCAGAGGCTTCCGCAACCGCATTCCGGATCAGCACGGCCCGTCGCGGATCGGCCGCCTCGAGCCGGCTTCGCACGATCTCGGACGCCTGTGCGAACAGTTTCACGAGATCATGGCGCGGGATGTCGGGACGCGACCAGACGCAGAGCGCGAGAGCGCCGTTGTCCTTCGCCCTCTCGACGAGAGTGGATGTGCCGAAGCTCGAGAATTTCGCGCCGCGGTTACCGGCGGTACCGGCGACGACCCGATTGTCTCCCCGCTCGACCAGGATATCAGTCACGGCTTCAGTGAGAGTCTTTCGTCCGGAAATGGCCAGCAGGTGTTCCTGGCTGCTGGTTCGCGCGTTTTCTGCCAGCGTGGGGTCGTCGAGCCGAGCGGAGTGCACTAGAACAGGCGCGGCTACTTCGATCGCATCGTCGAACGCAAGGGTGCGGATTACCTTGCGGGGCGCATCGGTGACCATGGCCATCCGGCTCCCGAATGCCACCCGGGCAGCAAATTCGATATTTTCGATGAGCTTGCCCATGACTTCGTCGAACAGGTCAACCTGATCTTCCGTGAACCTGCCCGAGCCGTGAATGAAGAGATCCGTGACGCTCCGCAAGACTTCGGCGCGCCTCGACAGATCCTTGCTCGCCAGCATGCCTTCGAGCTGGTCGATCAGATTTTCCTGCGCGTTCATCAGGCCACGTTCCTTGCCAGCGAAATCACAGCATCGAGGTCGAGTTCGGCATGCGGAACAGGCCGGCCGAACAGATAACCCTGCCCAAAATCAACCCCTGCGGCCTGCAGAGCCTCGAACTGCGCGCTGGTCTCGATTCCCTGGGCGGCCGTCGCGATATCG
>CALROE020000264.1:0-5662 GCA_943369715.1 Bradyrhizobium ivorense | reverse complement strand
TCGATCCGGCGCGAGATTTCCAGGATTTCACGGTCGTTCACCGCCGCCGGCGCCGAGCGGTCGGAATTGTCGATCGTCATCACCACTTCGGCATGGTTGCGCGACGGACGGTTGCCGGAGCCGGCGAAGATCACCGCGTCCATGTCGGCGGCGCGCAACGATTTGTGCGAGGTTTCGCCCATCGCCCAGCGCAGCGCCTCGACCAGGTTCGACTTGCCGCAGCCGTTCGGTCCGACCACGCCGGTGAGGCCCGGCTCGATCATGAAGTCGGTGGGTTCGACGAACGACTTGAAACCGTGGAGGCGAAGACGGGTCAGTTTCATGGACGCAATTCTCTGTTGGCAGGACGCGAATCTCCCTGCCGGGACAGTACCATAGAAGGCAATGTCGGTGTGTGGCTGAGTCGCCCCGGGCGGCTCTTATGCACCGCGACAATGGCGAGGCCGGGGCCGGAGGGCAACCGCCGCCCCGGGCTTTTCCCAAGGGATTTGAGAGGCACTCTCAGTGTCGTCCCTGCGAACGCAGGGACCCATAACCCCGGTCGTCAGTTGTGGAAAAGGCAGCTACCACACCGCGAAAACGAGAGATCACGCGGTATGGGTCCCGGCTCAAGGCCGGGACGACAGGCTGAGAATCAGCTCTTCAGCAGTGCCTTGATCTTCTTGTCGAACTCCTCGAACGAGGTCGCGCCCTTGACCATCTCGCCATTGATGAAGAAGGTCGGCGTCGAATTGACCTTCAGCACTTCGCTGGCGAATTTCTGGTCGGCGGCGATCTTGTCGAGCAGCGCCTGATCCTTCAGGCAGTCCTCGATGGCCTGCTGGCTGAGGCCGGCCTGCTTGCCGATCCGCGTCAGCGTCTCGGTGGTGTTCTTCGCCACCCAGTCGTTCTGCTGCTTGAACAGCATGTCGATGACGGCGAAATATTTTCCGGCATCGTCCTTGGCGATGCAGCGCGCCAGCATCGAGCCGGCAGCGGCCTTGATGTCGAGCGGGAATTCGCGGAACACGTACCGGATCTTGCCGCTGTCGATGTATTCCGATTTGATCTTCGGGAACACGGTTTCGTTGAAGTGCGCGCAGTGCCCGCAGGTCATCGAGGCGTATTCGGTAACGGTCACCGGCGCGGTGGCGGGCCCGAGCGCCATGTCCGGCAGCGACCCCGGCTTGGCGACGTCGGATGCGCTCTGCGCCATCGCGCCGTCGATCAGGCGCAGCGGAGAGAACCCGGCAAGCAGGCTGAGCCCGGTCAGCGACAGGGCGGCGGTGAAGGCGCGGCGCGTGATGATCAAGGGTTGCTCCCGGATTGGCGCGTTCACGCCCGATGACATAAGGAACCGTTGGCTAGCTTGAAACGATAATTGTGGCAATGGCGGGCCGCCGCTCCGGGCCCCCGCGACAGCCTCAATTTCGCTTGATCGAGGCGCCGAGCCGCGCCAGTGCCGCCCGCAATTCCTCGTCTTCGACCGCATCAAGGGTTTCGGCGACCTTCGCGACCTCTTTGGGGTCCGGGGCGCGGGAAGCCGCCGGCCGTTCCCGCCGCGACAGCGGCGCCTGCCGCAGCGCCAGCCGTCCGACCGCGCTCCAGCCGAAGAAGCGGTTGACCCGCTGCAGGATGACGTCGGAGGCGTGCTGGATCTCCAGCGCCATCGGCCCCTCGACCCGCAGCACCAGGGTGGCGGGCTCCTGCGGCTGCCCCTCCACCGGCCGCGGCCACTGGATTTTGAGGGGTTGCGAATGGGCGGCGAATTCGGGCCCGGCGATTTCTCCCCAGCGCGTCACCAGCTCGCGCGCGGCGAACCCCTGCTTGGCATAGGCGTCGGAAAACACGTCGCCGAGCAGGACGGACAACGGCTTGGCGCTGATCGGACCGGGTCTCGAGAAGCGTGCCATGGGGTTCCTCAGAGGTAGTTCCTCAGGCGGCGCGCGGCCGGATCGTCTTGAGATCGCGGTCGATCTCGCGCCGTCGCTGCATCAGATCATAGTCCATCTGCAGCCCCAGGAAGAAGCCTTCCGACAGGCCGAAATAACGCGCGAGCCGCAGATCGGTGTCGGCGCTGACATCCCGCTTGCCAAGCACGATCTCGTTGATGCGGCGCGGTGCGACGTGAACCGCGCGCGCCAGCGCATTCTGGCTGAGTCCCATCGGCTTCAGGAACTCTTCCAGCAGGATTTCGCCGGGGTGCGGATTGGCAAGCAGCCCGCTTCTAGCCGTGGTAGTCGACGATTTCGACACGTGACGGTCCTCCCTCATCCCACACGAAGCAAATGCGCCATTGATCGTTGATCCGGATCGAATGTTGCCCTTGCCGATCGGCCCTTAGCGCCTCAAGGCGATTCCCGGGCGGCACACGAAGATCCCCGAGCACCCGGGCCTGATTCATAAGGCGTAATTTTCGCAATGCGACGTTCTGGATGTCTGCCGGTAATTTGCGGCTCCGACGTCCCGACCAGATCAATTCCGTCTCGGAATCGACGAAGCTCTGAATCATGACGCACTATAACGCTACGCGTTATAGTTGGCAATACGAAGCTCGCTGGTCATGCCGCGATTCGGACCCTAAAATGAGGCCGTGTCCCCATCGCCAGCAACCACGAAAATGAAGCAGACCGTCGCCGAAGTCGGGGCCGGCCGCCCCGCGCTGCTGCTCGCCTGGTACGACCGTCATCGCCGCAGGCTGCCGTGGCGGCCGCCGGCGGGGGAGCGGGCCGATCCGTACCGGGTGTGGCTGTCGGAAATCATGCTGCAGCAGACCGGCGTCAAAACCGTCGGGCCGTATTTCGAGAAATTTCTGGCGCGCTGGCCCGAGGTCGAGGCGCTGGGCCGCGCCTCGCTCGACGACGTGCTGCGGATGTGGGCCGGGCTCGGCTACTATTCCCGCGCCCGCAACCTGCACGCCTGCGCGGTCGCGGTGCTGCGCGATCATGGCGGCGCGTTTCCCGATACCGAGGAAGGTCTGCGATCGCTGCCGGGGATCGGGCCCTATACCGCCGCGGCCATCGCGGCGATCGCCTTCGGCCGCCACACCATGCCGGTCGACGGCAATATCGAGCGCGTGGTGTCGCGGTTGTTCGCGGTGCAAGAACCGCTGCCGCAGGCCAAGCCGCTGATCCAGCAACTGGCGGCGACGCTGCTCGGCACGGGCGACGAGAAGTCTCGCGCCGGCGACGAGAAGTCTCGCGCCCGCGACGAGGAGTCTCGCGCCGGCGACAGCGCGCAGGCGCTGATGGATCTGGGTTCCTCGATCTGCACGCCGAAGAAGCCGGCCTGCGCGCTGTGTCCGCTCAACGACGAGTGCGTGGCGCGGGCGCGCGGCGAGCAGGAAACTTATCCGCGCAAGGCGCCGAAGAAAACAGGCGCGCTGCGCCGCGGCGCGGCCTTCGTCGTCACCCGCGGCGATCAGCTTTTGGTGCGCAGCCGACCCGAAAAAGGCCTGCTCGGCGGCATGACCGAAGTGCCGGGTTCGGACTGGCTCGCCGCGCAGGACGACAAGACCGCATTGAAGCAGGCGCCCGCGTTGAAGGTTGTCGCGCGCTGGCATCGCAAGGCCGGCGTGGTCACCCATGTGTTCACGCATTTCCCGCTGGAACTGGCGGTCTACACCGCCGAACTGCCTGCGCGCGCGCGCGCCCCGGAGGGCATGCGCTGGGTGCCGGTTGCGACCCTTGACGACGAAGCGCTGCCCAACGTCATGCGCAAGGTGATCGCGCATGGGCTGGGCAAGTAATCATTTTTGCGGTGGCGGTTCGACGACGAGCGCCACCAGCCGCCGCACCAGCGGAAGCAACACGATCAACGTCGGAAACGCGACAATCCACGACAATGCCCACGCGGCCGGCCATGTCGAGACGAAAGCGGAGGTTGGTCCGAGGCTCATCAGCGTCGAAACCCCTGAAATGACGAAGGTCATCAGCAGCGACAGCACAAACGGCAGCACGATCGTGGCATAGCGCGCCGGCAATTTTCCGCGCGGACGCGGGTGAGGAAGGCTGGTCATAACGTCACTCTTGTAGTCACTTTCGGAATTCGGTCGGTCACGGACGGCGCATATTGCATTCCCCCGCAGCCGAGCCAACCGGTGAATGCGCATGCTGACATCACGCTGGCAGCAGGTCTGCGCCAGGATGGAGCCAACAGGGGGCTCCCATGATCGCTACCGCGCTCGACCATTTCACCGCGCCACCATCCTCGAAACTGCTGGGATGGCATCTGCTCGATGCCCGGCCGGAGCAGGGCTGGGTCCGGATCGGCTTCGACGGCAAGGCTGAGTTCTGCAATCCGGCCGGGTTCATCCAGGGCGGAATCCTCTCCGCCATGCTGGATGACACCATGGGTCCGGCGGTGTTCGTCATGACCGAAGGCAGGCTCTACACCGCCACCATCACCATGACGGTCAACTTCCTGGCGCCGGCAAAACCGGGACCGATCTTCGGCGAGGCCGACGTCACCCAGCTCGGCAAGACCGTCGCTTTCGTCGCGGCAAGGCTGATGACGGCCGATGGCCGCGTGCTCGCCACCGCGACGACAAGCGCGCGACTGGTCGAGACGGCGAGGGCGATTCGACAGGGCGCGGCCCCTTCTCCCCGCCACGCGCAAGTGCGCGTGGGGGAAGGGGAGTCTATGTAACGCGCAATTCACCCCGCACTTGAAGCCTGGTTTGCCGGCGCCGGAACCCGCACGATCGGCGGCTTGGCGTTGAGGCCTTCGACCTGGAAGCCGGCGACGCGCTTGTAGTTGGCGGCGATGTCTTCCAGTTCCTGCTGCGACAGCACGTCGGTGACGACATTGTAGCCGTCGGGCGCGCGTTCCTCGACGATCTGCATCACCTGTTCAGGGCCGTTGCGCCGGTTGAGCAGCACGAGATCGGTGGTGGCGGGCCGGCGCTCGGCCTCGTAGGCCACGAGTGCCGCGTTGGTCGGGCCATGCGCCAGAATTTCGCGGGTGAGGACGCGGGCGTCGAGGATCGCCTGCGAGGCGCCGTTGGAGCCGATCGGGTACATCGGATGCGCGGCGTCGCCGATCAGGGTGGTCAGCCCGAAGGTCCATTGTGAAACGGGATCGCGGTCGACCAGCGGATATTCGTAGGCGTGCGTACAATTGCGGATCAACCCGGGCACGTCGAGCCAGTCGAACTTCCAGTCTTCGAACCACGGCAGAAACTCTTCGAGCCGGGCGCTGCGGTTGTAATCCTCCCGCCGCCATTGGTAGGTCGGCGGCATATGCCGCTCCGCCACCCAGTTGATCTGGAATTTGCCCGATGCGTCGGGTTGCTTCGAGATCGGATAGCAGACGAATTTCAGGATTTCATGGCCGGCCATGATCATGGTGCGGCCGGACAGAAATGCGTCCGACGCGGTGATGCCGCGCCAGAGAATGCGTCCGTTCCAGATCGGGGGGCCTTCCTGCGGATAGAGTTTTTCGCGGATGGCGGAGTGAATGCCGTCGGCCGCGATCAGTACCGTGCCGTCGTAGCTGCCCGCCGGCTGGCCGGTGGCCTTGTCGATGAAATCGGCGCGGACCCCATTCGAGGTCTCGGTCCAGCCCGCGAGGTGGTGGCTGGTCAGGATGCTCGCCGCACCCAGCCGTTCGATCGCGGCATCGAGCAGGATCTGCTGCAGCGTGCCGCGATGGATCGAGAATTGCGGCCATTTGTAGCCGGCCT
>CALROE020000263.1:0-5671 GCA_943369715.1 Bradyrhizobium ivorense | reverse complement strand
GGGTTAAGCTATCTTCGATAGACCGTAACCCCTCACCCGGATTTCTCGCAATGCTCGAAATCCGACCTCTCCCAAAGGGAGAGGTGACGCTGAACGCTGGCGCCAAGGCTAGTCGCCGGAATAACGCTGCTCCAGCCACGGATCACCTCTGTTGTGATAGCCGCGCACTTCCCAGTAGCCCGGCTTGTCCTCGGCGAGGAATTCGATGCTCTGCAGCCATTTCGCGCTCTTCCAGAAATAGAGATGCGGCACCACGAGCCGCACCGGGCCGCCGTGCTCTGCTTCCAGCGGTGCGCCGGACCAGCTGTGCGCGAGCAGGGCGTCCTCGGCGGCGAAATCGTCCAGCGCGAGGTTGGTGGTGTAGCCGTCGTGGGAATGCAGCACTACGAAGCGCGCTTCCTCGCGCGGCCGGCAGGCGTCGAGCAGGTCGCGGGTCGAAAGCCCCTCCCACTGGTTGTCGTAGCGCGACCACGTCGTCACGCAATGGATGTCGGAGGTGAATGTTGTCTGCGGCTGGCCGGTGAACTGTTTGAAATCCCAGAAGATCGGATTTTCCACCGCGCCGTAGACGTCGAACCGCCAGCGCTCCCGCGAAATGCTCGGCGTCAGACCAAGGTCGAGGGTGGGCCAGTCCCGGGTCAAATGCTGCCCCGGCGGCAGGCGCTGCTCTTCGGGACGGGAGGTCTTGCCGGTGAGGAAGCGGCCCTCCTGCGCCCAGCGCTGCTTGCTGCGCGTCAGCTTGGAGTCCGGAGGAGGTTCGTCTGCTTCGGCCATGCGGGACCTTCGGTTCTGATTTGGTCAGAGCCGAAGGTTTAGCATGGGAATGAGGGGAGGCGAACGCTTCAGGCCGATTTGCCGAACAGCACCGGCAGTTGCCGCGGCCCGCGCACGGTGCCTTCGGACCATTTGACCTGACCGGCCGGGTCGAGCCTGAAGTCGGGAATCCGCTTCAGCCATTCCTCGATCGCGACCGTCATTTCCATGCGCGCGAGGTTGGAGCCGACGCAGCGGTGAATGCCGAGGCCGAAGGCGACATGGCGATTCTCCTTGCGGTCGATCACCACCTTGTCGGCGTCGGGAAACACGGTCGGGTCGCGGTTGGCGGCCGGAAACGACAGCAGCACCATGTTGTCGTGCTTAACCGGGCAGCCGCTGATCACGGTGTCCTTCATCACCTCGCGCGCCATCGTCACCGGCGCATAGGCGCGCAGCAATTCCTCGATCGCCGTCGGCATCAGTTCCGGCTCGGCGATCAGGCGGTCGCGATCGGCGGGCGTCTTCGCCAGGTGCCACAGCGAGGCGCCGATCGCGCTCCAGGTGGTGTCGATGCCGGCGATCAGCAGCAGCCGCAACGAGCCCAGCACGTGTCCGTCGGCCAGCGGCTGGCCGCTCTTGTCGCGGGCATTCATCATCGTCGTGATCAAATCGTCGGTCGGGTTCTTCTTGCGCGCCTCGATATGGCCATGGAAATAGCCGGTCATCTCGTGGACCGCGCGCATCATGGTGGCGTCGTCCTTGATGCCGAGCTCGAGAATCTCGTGGATCCACTTGATGAAGAGGTCGCTGTCCTTTTCCGGGATGCCGAGCATGTGGGCGATGGCCCGGACCGGGATGTGCTTGGTGTAGCGCGCCGCGGCGTCGCATTTGCCGTCGGCGATGAATTCGTCGATCAGCTCGTTGCAGATGGCGCGAACCCGGGGCTCCAGCTTCTTCATGGCGTCGGGTGTGAACGGCGGCAGCAGCAGCTGCTTGGCCGATTTGTGCTCCGGCGGATCGGAGGTGATCGGCGGCGCGGTGTTGGTAATCGGCGGCCGGACGTCGCGCACGATGACCCGGCGCGAGGAGAAATGGGTGGTGTCGTAGGCGATTTCCTTCACCGCCTGATAGGTGGTCGGCATGTAGCAGCCGAGGAAGCGGTCGGTGTGCACCACCGGCGATGCCGCCCGCAATTCGTCCCAGATCGGATACGGATTTTCCGTCCAGTGCGGATCGGTATGGTCGAAATCGTGCACCCAATCGGTGACGGGAGGGTGATCTGATATCGCGGGGGCGGAATCCGGAATGGCGGGATCGGACATCAGCAAAATTCCTCCGGTTCGTTCGCTTGATTCTTTGAAAATCGGTCAGCACTTCAAATCGACGTACCGGCGTGGATTACTCTTCGGTAACGTCGATCGCGATTTCCGGGCAGTTCGATTTGGCGAGCCAGGCCTTGTCCTCGAGCCCGGCGGGTACCGAGCCGTCGCCGACTTCGTGCGCATTGCCGAATTCGTCGAGTTCGAACAGCTCGGGCGCCAGCGCCTTGCAGCGGGCGTGGCCCTGACACTTGTCCTGGTCGACGTGTATCCTGAGTTTTCCGGACATGAGTCGCTTCCTCTGGGTCACAAGCAGCCTGGCTGCGTGGATGGCGTTTCCTGGTGTTATTCTAATGGCGCGAGCCTTGTTGGCCGCGCCATGAAATTATAGCCTATTACATTCGCGCCACCCTTGTGGTGTCAAGTGAAAAGTCCGGGATTGCCGATGCCGCCTCGATTAGCCCGCAAGCCTGTCAACACCTACCACCATGGCGATCTCAGGGAGGCCCTGGTGCAGGCCGCCCTTGCCGAAGCCGAACAGGGCGGCCCGGAATCGATCAGCCTGAAGGCGCTGGCGAAGCAGCTCGGCGTCTCGCAGCCGGCGCCCTACCGGCATTTTACCGATCGCGAGGCGTTGCTGGAGGCGGTTACCGCCGAAGCCTTCCGCCAGTTCAACGCCGTGCTGCGGGAGTCCGTCAGCAAGCCATCCAGACAATCCAGGCTCTCGCGGATCGCGCGGGCCACGCTGGATTTTGGCCTTCGGCGCAATGGAATTTACCGGCTGATGTTCGCCTCGCGCACGATGGCCGCCGTGGCGAAAGACAGCGAGCTGAGCAATGCGAAGATGGAAACCTTCGGTCTCGTGCTGCAGGCGCTGGGGGATCCCGCCCCGGGATTTCTGCGCGAGCGGCATGCCCTGACCATCTGGTCGGGGGTCCATGGGGTGGTGATGCTGGCCGAGCAGGGGCTGCTCACCGGCGAAGCTGCGCACATCAGCATCGAGGAACTGGTCGAGGACATGGTCAAGCAGACCGAGCTCGCGCTGTCGGTCGCGATCAAGGCCGGCGGTGTGGTTGCGAGTTAGACGTCATTGCGAGGAGCGGAGCGACGAAGCAATCCAGCTTGCTTAGCCAAAGGTGGATTGCTTCGCTTGCGCTCGCAATGACGACGCCTACTTCGGTGCCCTCGGATCGATCGGCGTGGCGCCGCTGATGCCGAGAATATCCTCCAGCACCTTTGCGCCGGCGAGCAGCTTGGCCTCGCCGCGCGGGGCGGCCACCATCTGCAGTCCGACCGGCAGGCCGGAGGCCGTGAAGCCGCAGGGCAGCGACAGCGCCGGGCAGCACACCAGCGTGATCGCATAGACGATGCCGAGCCATTCGACATAGTTGTCGAATTTCACGCCCGCGCATTCGGCGACGTAGCGGTTCTCGACCGGAAACGGCGCGACGATGGTCGCGGGCGTCAGCAGCAGATCGTAGGTCTCGAAAAACTCCAGCGTGCGCATGGTCATCGCCACGCGCTGCGCCTCGGCGCGCTCCAGCTGCTCGACCGTCAGCTTGAGGCCTTCCTCGATGTTCCAGATCACCTCGGGCTTGAGCTGGTCGCGCTTTTCGCGCAGCAGCGCCGCCTTGCTCAGCGCGAAGTCGAAGGCGCGCAGCACGTGGAAGCATTCATGGGCTTCGCGCAGGTCCGGATGCGCTTCCTCGACGATGGCGCCGGCCTCGGCGAAACGCTGCGCCGCCTTGCGCGTGATGGCGGCAACCTCGGGATCGACAGGCGTGATGCCGAGATCGGGCGAATAGGCAATGCGCTTCGGCTTGTTGCCGGAGCGCGCGGCGGACAGGAACGAATTCGGCAGCACGGGCAGCGACAGCGGATCGGCCGGATGCTCGCCGCTCATGGCGTCGAGCAACAATGCGAGGTCCTCGACGTTGCGGGCCATCGGACCCTGCACCCCGAGATTGCGGTCGACCGCCGCAGCCAGCGTATGCGCGACGCGGCCGATGCTCGGGCGCATGCCGACGACGCCGCAGAAGCTCGCGGGGTTGCGCAGCGAGCCGCCCATGTCGGAGCCGTGGGCGAGCCACGCCATCCCGGTGGCGAGCGCCACGGCGGCGCCGCCGGAGGAGCCGGCCGCGGAGCGTGAAGTGTCCCAGGGGTTGCGGGTGGCGCCGAACACCTCGTTAAACGTGTTGGCGCCGGCGCCGAATTCCGGGGTGTTGGACTTGGCGTAGATCACCCCGCCATTGTCCTCGAGGTGCTCGACCAGGATATCGGAGCGCGCGGGGATGTTGTTCCGGTAGATCGGCGAGCCCTGCGTCGTCAATACGCCCTTGACGCTGGTGAGGTCCTTGATCGGCACCGGCATGCCCGCCAGCAGGCCGCGGCTGCCAACCGGCTTCTTCATCAGCTCCCTGGCATGGGCGCGGGCCCGATCGAAACACAGCGTCGGCAGCGCATTGACCTTGCCGTCGACCTCGGCGATCCGCTTTTCCAGCACGTCGAGCAGGTCGAGCGGCGTGACTTCGCCCTTGTTGAGTTTATCGACGATGGCGCACGCCGTTGCCTTTACCAGTCCCTGATCAGCCACTCGCATATCTCCCGGTCATTTCGCGTCGAGGTCGCGGATTGCCTAGTGCTGTAAAACATTTTCCGGCAAAGTGGAAATACAGACCGGCTTTGGAGATATCAGCATGACGACGCCATCAGATACGCCGGACTGGCGCAGCATGAGCCAGCAGGAGCGCGACCTCGGCCTCAATAACGGCGTCCACGTGCCCGCAAGTGCCGACCTCGTCGCCGGCTGGGACCGGCGTTCCCAACAGAAGCGGGCGCAATATTCCGACCATCTCGACCTTCGATATGGCCCGCGCGAGCGCAACCGGATCGATTTCTTCAAGGCCGGGGAGAAGGCGCCGACGCTGCTGTTCATTCACGGCGGCTACTGGCAGACGCGCGCCAAGGAGACCTTTGCGCTGTTTTCCGACGGCCCGATGGCGCATGGCATCAATGTGGCGCTGACGGGCTACACGCTGGCGCCGGAGGCGACGCTCGATCAGATCGTCGGCGAGGTCCATGCCGGGGTCGATTTTCTCGCCGCACACTTGCCCGGGCTTGGCGGCGACGGCAAGGGGATCGTGGTGGCCGGCTGGTCCGCCGGCGGCCATCTGACCTCGATGGCGTTGTCGAACCCGAACGTGAGAGCAGGGATGGCGATCTCGGGCATCTACGATCTCGAGCCGATCCGCCACAGCTACCTCAACGTGAAACTCGGGCTCGACGAAGCGACCTCGCGCCGCAACTCGCCGATGATGCAGGCCGGCGGCGCGCTGAAGCCGTTGTCACTGGTGGTCGGCGACGCCGAGCTGCCGCTGTTGCGCAAGCAGACCGCGGATTTCGCCGGGCATCGCGCGAAATATGGATTGCCGGTGACGTACGAAGAAATCCCGGGCGCCAATCATTTCACCATCATGAACGAGATGGCATCGCCGGCGGGGCGGATCACGACGCTGATCCGGCAATTGTTCGAGCGGACGGCGGTCTAACCCTCCGTCATTCCGGGATGGTCCGAAGGACCAGACCTCAGGTGCGCA
>CALROE020000262.1:0-5674 GCA_943369715.1 Bradyrhizobium ivorense | reverse complement strand
AATAAGGCGAGAAGGGGGATACGTTTTGACATCCAAACTACCTTTGCAGAAATCGTCATTGCGAGCGAAGCGAAGCAATCCATGAAATGCGGAAATCGGTAGATGGATTGCTTCGCTTCGCTCGCAATGACGGGGTTGCAACTACGCTTCGATCAACTCCATCACCGCCGCCGCGAACGCTTCCGGCTCTTCCTGCGGCAGGTTGTGCCCCGCGCGCGGGATCACCCGATGGCTGCGAGGGCCGGTAAATTTCGCCGCGGTCGCGCTGCCGTCGTTGGCGGGGAACACGCCGTCGCCGGCTCCGTCCAGAGTGATGGCCGGCACCGAAATCACAGGCTGCGCCGCCAACCGTTGTTCCACATCGGCATATTGCGGATCGCCTTCGGCCAGGCCGTAGCGATGACGGTAACTGTGGATCACGACGTCGACGTAATCCGGATTGTCGAAGGCTGCGGCCGTGCGATCGAAGGTGGCATCGTCGAATTGCCAGTTCGGCGACCATTGCCGCCACAGAATTTTCGCGATCTCGCGCCGGTTGGCGGCGAGGCCGGCGCGGCCGCGTTCCAGTTGAAAATAATACTGATACCAGAGCGCGACCTCGCGCTCGGCGCTGGCCGGCACCATGGCTCGCGCGATATCCTGAATGTTGTAGCTGTTGAGCGACACCAGGCCGGCGCAACGCGCCGGCCACAGCGCGGCGCCGACGCAGGCGGCGCGACCGCCCCAGTCATAGCCGGCGAAAACCGCGCGCGGGACGGCAAGCGCGTCCATCAGCGCGATCAGGTCCGCCCCCAGCGCCGCCTGCTCTCCCGAGCGCGGCGTCGCAGGATCGCGGAAACGGGTCGGCCCGTAGCCGCGCAAATAGGGAACGATGACGCGGCAGCCCTGTGCGGCCAGCATCGGCGCAACGTCCACATAGGCGTGGATGTCGTAGGGGAAGCCGTGCAGCAATATCGCGACCGGACCGTCCGCAGGACCTTCCTCGTAATAGGCGACGTCGAGAACGCCGGCATCGACATGATGCAGCGGCTCCAGCCGGCGGGAAGAGGGCGCACGTGGCAATCTGGACTCCCTGGCTGCAATTCCCGCATGGCGTGCCCGAATCAAGACCACGTTCGAGGTCGATCCGTCCGGGCTTGGCCACGGCGGCCAGCTTAATCGCTTAACCGGCGTCGCGGCGAATCGGAAAATGCCAATCCGATCGCGAGAATTCCGGCAGGCGGCAATTAAGCCGCGACATCTTGTTCCAGCCCCGACGCCGCCCGCGTCACCGGCTGACATGGATGCCGCCATGACGGCTGCGGGATTCCACGATACAGTGTCGTTCCGGGGCATCGGAGACGGGACTTGCCATGTTGCGATCCTTCGCAGTCATCATTGCCATGCTGGGTTCGATGCCGGGGCCGGCCGCAGCCCAGCAACAACCTCTGCGCAGCGAGTGCCTGGCGATGGCGAATGCGCCGCCGCGCGCCACGCCGGTCAGCCTGCGGCTTGCAGCTGCGAAGGGCGAGGAGGTGACGATCACCTATGCCGGCCATTCGACCTATTACATCGAGTCGCGCGACGGCGTGCGGATCGCGACCGACTACAGCGGCGCCTACCGGACGGGCCGTCTGCCCGACGTCGTCACCATGAACCGCGCCCACAGCACGCATTACTCGCTGTCCCCGGACCGCGGCATCGCGCATGTGCTGCACGGCTGGGGCGATGATGGCAAGCCCGCCTACATCAACAAGCGCATCGGCGACGTCTACATCCGCAACGTCACCACCGACATCCGCCCCTACGTAATGGACGATTCACACAATGCGCTGGTCAGGGACGGCAACTCGATCTTCATCTTCGAGGTCGCCGGCCTCTGCATCGGCCATCTCGGTCATTTGCACCACAAGCTCGACGACAGCCATTTCGCCCAGATCGGTCGCATCGACATCCTGATGGTGCCGATCGACGGCACCTATACGATGTCGCTCGACGGCATTTCCGAGATCACGCGGCGCCTGCGCTCCTCGGTGGTGCTGCCGATGCACCGCTTCATGACCCCGCTCGACGACTTCATGCGGAAGATCGGCCAGCAATTCGAGATCGACCGCCGCGGCGAGCGGACCCTGAAAATATCGAGAGAGACGCTGCCAACGACGCCGACGGTGATTATTCTGGACGGGGTTTGAGCGACGGGCCGCAAGGCTTCAACAATAACAAAAAGACAGGGAGTGAAATGATGGCGACCAGCACTGCCGCGGCATCGAGCAGCGGGTTGTATGCCGATCCGCAGGAAGACTGGCTCGCGCAACACACCGAGGACGTGATCGATCCCCAACGACCGATCGTAGATCCCCATCATCATCTCTGGGATCGCGGCGGCCAGCGCTACATGATCGAGGAGATGGCGGCCGATATCGCTTCCGGCCACAATATTGTCGCGACCGTCTATGTCGATTGCCGCTCGATGTACCGCGCGTCCGGCCCAGAAGCGTTCCGCCCGGTGGGCGAGGTCGAATTCGCCAACGGCGTCGCGGCGATGAGCGCCAGCGGCGGTTATGGTCCGGCGCAGATCAACGCCGGCATTGTCAGTCACGTCAATCTGTTGCTCGGTGACGGCGCAAAGCCGGTGCTGGAAGCGGAAATCGCCGCCGGCAATGGCCGCTTCCGCGGCATCCGCCACTCTTCGGCATGGGATGCGGAGCTCGAGGTCGCCGGCATGTATGCCAAGCGGCCGAAAGGCCTGCTGCTCGATGCGAGTTTCCGCGAGGGCTTTGCCTGTCTGGCGCCGCTGGGCCTGAGTTTCGATGCCTGGCTGTTTCATCCGCAGATCGGAGAATTGGTCGACCTCGCCCGCGCCTTTCCGGACACCAGGATCGTGCTCGATCATTGCGGCGGCCCGGTCGGCATCGGCCGTTTCGCCGGCAAGCGTGAGGAGACGTTTCCGGCGTGGAAGGCCTCGATTCAGGCAATCGCCCGATGCCCCAATGTCTCGGTGAAACTCGGCGGCCTCGCGATGCGGTTGCTCGGCTACGATTTTCACGAGCGCCCGAAGCCGCCGTCATCGGAACAGGCCGCGGCGGCGTGGCGTCCCTATATAGAGACCTGCATCGAGGCGTTCGGCCCGAACCGCGCGATGTTCGAAAGCAACTTCCCGCCGGACAAGGGTCAGTGCAGCTATCAGGTGATTTTCAACGCCTTCAAGCGCATCGCCGCCCAGTACAGCGAGCCCGAACAAACCGCGCTGTTCGCCGGGACGGCGACGGATTTCTACCGGTTGAAACTCGGCTGACGCCTCGATAGACGACGCCCGGAATCGGGTACGCGCGACGGCTCAGCCGGCGCGGTTCTTCTTTTTCTTCTTTCCGAACGCGGGCTTCGCATCACCCGCGCCAGCATGCGCAGGCTTTCCCGCATAGGCCGGCTTGTGCGCATATTTCTTTTTCTTGTCGAAGCCCGGCTCCCTGGCGAAGCCCGGTCCGCTTCCGCCCGACGGCTTGCCGTACTGCTTCGGCCCGCGCTCTTCACGGGGACGGTCGTTCGGGCGTTCGCCGCGCTCCGGGGCGCCGGCTTCGCGCCGCGGCGGATAGGACCGTTTCTCCTGCGGCGGCTGGCTCTGCGGCGCCTCGGTCATCGCCTCGATACGGATGTTGTCTTCCTTGTCGGGACGCTTGATCATGGCGGCGAAGGACTCCGCGGCCCCCTTGGAAATCTCGAACTCGGTGGTGGTGTCCATGATCCTGATGGCGCCGATGTCATGCTTGTCGATGCCGCCGCGGCGGCAGATCATCGGCAGAAGCCAGCGCGCTTCGGCGTTCTTCTTGCGGCCGATGGCGGCGCGAAACCACACGCTTCCCTCCGCCATACCGCCATGACGCGGCGAAGATTTTCCGGGCTTTGAGCGCGGCGCGTAATCGCGATCCTCACCACGTGGAGGGCGTGCGCCCTTTTCCCGGCCACCGACGTCACGGGACCGGCCGGCGCCCTGGCCGGGATCGAGAATGTCTTCCGGCGACGGCAACCGCGCGCGATAGAGCCGCGCCAGGGCTGCGGCGATATCCTCGGGCGAGCGCTCGGCCAGCATGGCCTGCGCCAGCGCCAGATCCTCCGGCGTGTTCTCTTCCGCGAACAGCGTGTCCTTCAGCATCCGCTCCTGGTCGAGCTTGCGAATTTCTTCCGACGTCGGCGCGGTGCCCCAGACCGCATCGATGCCGCCGAGATTGAGCAGCAATTCCGCCCGCCGCTTGCGCGCCGGCGGCACCAAGAGGATGCTGACTCCCTTGCGGCCGGCACGGCCGGTGCGGCCGGAGCGATGCTGCATCACCTCTGCGTCATTCGGCAGATCGGCATGAATCACGAGATCGAGGTTCGGCAGATCGATGCCGCGTGCCGCGACGTCGGTGGCGACGCAGACCCGGGCACGCCCGTCGCGCAGCGACTGCAGCGCCGTGGTCCGCTCGTTCTGGGTCAACTCGCCCGACAGCGCGACCACGGAGAATCCGCGTTCCGACAGCGTCGCCTGCAGATGCCGCACCGCGTTGCGCGTGTTGCAGAACACCAGCGCGCCCGGCGATTCGAAAAAGCGCAGCACGTTGACGACCGCGTGCTCGACGTCGGCAGCCGCGATCCGGATGGCGCGGTACTCGATATCGGCATGGCCGCCTTCGTCGCCCTCGACCTCGACGCGAAACGCCTGCTGCTGATAGGTCTTGGCAATCGCCACGATGCCGCGCGGCAGCGTCGCCGAGAACAACAGGGTGCGGCGGGTGGCCGGGGTGGTCTTGAGGATGAATTCCATGTCCTCGCGAAACCCGAGATCGAGCATCTCGTCGGCCTCGTCGAGCACCACGGCCTTCAACTGCGAGACGTCGAGGCGGCCGCGCCGCAGATGGTCGCAGAGACGGCCGGGCGTGCCGACCACGATGTGGGCGCCCGCCGCCAGCTGGCGCTGTTCGGCGCGCGGATCCATGCCGCCGACGCAGGAAACCACGCGCGCATCGGCATATTGATAGAGCCAGGCGAGTTCGCGCTGCACCTGCAGCGCCAGTTCGCGGGTAGGCGCCACGATCAAGGCAAGCGGTGCGGTGGCCCGCTCGAACCGCTCGGCATCGCCGAGCAGGTCTTTTGCGATCGCGAGCCCGTAGGCCACGGTTTTGCCCGAGCCGGTTTGCGCCGACACCAGCAGGTCACGGCCGGCAGCGGCGTCCGCCGTCACGGCGGTCTGCACCGCGGTGGCGGAATCGTAGTTGCGCTCGCTGAGGGCCCGGGCGAGCGGCGGACTGGTGGTTGAGAATGTCACGAAATGAAAAGCCTTGGTTTGGCGCTGGCGCTGAAAAGCCGAATACGGCTTCGAACCGGATCGGTTGAAGCTCGCGTGCCTGGCAGATGCGCAGCCGCGTGGATGATTGATTTGATTGAGTTGGGGGTGCTTTAGGCCAAAAGCGACCAAAGCGCCATGGCCAAGGTTGCATGCCGGACGGCCGGAATCAGGCGCCGATTAACCCAGATGCCCGCCGCTCGACGCCGGATCTGCGGAATTCGCCGTCTGCCGAGCCGAACGCCCGACCGTCAGGGCGCCAGCTTGAGTTCGGCGATCATCGTTCGCGCCGCCTGGTCGTCCAGTGGGAGGAAGTCGAGCGGCCCGGGGTTGGCATCGTTAGACGTAATGGCGGAAGCGACCAGCAGTCCCGCC
>CALROE020000261.1:0-5679 GCA_943369715.1 Bradyrhizobium ivorense | reverse complement strand
CATCGCGCCGGCGTTCGCGGCACCGTTTGGACCGAAATCCGCGACAGCGGCGAGCGGATCATCTGTGTCGCCGGCGGGGCCGAGCATATCGAGCGGCGGGTCCACGATTACCCGAAGCGCGAAGTGCGCAACGATCTTCAGAAGGCCGCGCAGGCTTACGCCGAGGTGTATGGCGTCAAGGTGAAGCGGCTGTCGATCCGCGACCAGTCGAGCCGCTGGGGATCGTGCACCTCGGCCGGCTCACTGTCGTTCTCGTGGCGCCTGATCCTCGCGCCGCCTTACGTGCTGGATTATCTCGCCGCCCATGAGGTGGCGCATCTGGTCGAGATGAACCATTCGGCGCGGTTCTGGAAAGTGGTCGCCCGCGAATGCGCCCATGTCGAGCGCGCCAAGACCTGGCTCGACACCCACGGCAACGACCTGCACCGCTACGGGATTCAGGATTAGCGAGCGTTGCCGCGGCGCCACGCGGCAACCGCCTTCATCTTCCGAACAGCCGGTCCACCAGCCAGCCGTCCAGACCGGCGGCTGCTTCCGGCCGCGCCGAGGGGTTGGATGCGCGCGTCGGCGGCGGCGGACGATATGCACCGCCCGGCGGAACCGGCGCCAGCGGCACCGGCGCCTGCGCTTGCGCTTGCGCTGACGGTGCCGCTGGCGCGCTGACCTGCGACGCGGATTGGATCAGGTTTGAGAGGAAGCCGCCCTGCCGCGCGTTCGGCAGAGCCGCCACTGGAACGCCCTGATGGGCCGTGCGCATGAAGCGGGTCCAGACCTCGACCGGCAATCCGCCGCCGGTGGCTTTCCTGGTCGGCGAATTGTCGTCATTGCCGAGCCAGACGCCGGTCACCAGATTGGCGGTGTAGCCGATGAACCAGGCGTCACGGAAATCCTGACTGGTGCCGGTCTTGCCGGCGGCCGTCCAGCCCGGGATTTCCGCCTTGCGCGCGGTGCCCGAGAGCAGGGTTTCCTGCATCATGCTGTTCATCATGGCGACATGGCGCGGATCGATCACCTGGCCGAGCTGGTCGGCGGGGCGGACATACAGCACCTTGCCGTCGGCGGTACGGATCCGGGTCACGACATGCGGGGTCGACCCCCGGCCGCCATTGGCGAACGGCGCATAGGCGCCGACCAGTTCGTTGAGCGAGACTTCCGAGGTGCCCAGCGCGATCGAGGCATTGGCTTCGAGTTTCGAGGAAATGCCGAGCCGGTGCGCGGTGCGCACCACATTTTTGGCGCCGACTTCCAGGCCAAGCCGCACCGCCACTGTGTTGAGCGACATCGCCAGTGCCTGCGTCAGCGTCACCGCGCCGAAATATTCGTGGGTATAGTTCTCGGGCTTCCAGCCCTTGACGTCGAGCGGCGCATCCTGCCGGGTCGTTTCCGGCGTCAATCCGGCTTCGATCGCCGTCAGATAGACGAAGGGCTTGAACGCCGAGCCCGGCTGTCGCTTCGCGGTGACCGCGCGGTTGTACTGGCTCTCGGCGTAATTGCGGCCGCCGACCATGGCGCGCACCGCGCCATCGGGCGTCATCGCCACCAGCGCGCCCTGGGTGACATTGAACTTGACGCTCTTGGCCGCGAGCTCGTCGATGATGGCGGCTTCAGCCACGCTTTGCAGCTTCGGGTCGATCGAGGTTTCGACCACGATGTTCTGGTCGACCTGACCGATCAGGTCGTCGAGCACTTCGCCGATCCAGTCCGCCACATAATTAATGGTGCCGGCGCCCGCCGCCTTCACATTGTAGGAGGGTTGCCCGATCGAGGCCTTGGCCTGCGCTTCGGTGATGAATTTGGCGTCGGCCATCGCGGTCAGCACGGTCTGGGCGCGCTTTTCGGCGCCTTCCGGGTTGCGGTTCGGCGCGAGACGGGAGGGCGACTTGACCAGGCCCGCGAGCATCGCGGCCTCGGCAATGGTGACGCTCTTCGCTGCCTTGCCGAAATAACGTTGGGCCGCGGCCTCCACGCCATAGGCGCCGGAGCCGAAATAGACCCTATTGAGATAGAGCTCGAGAATCTCGGTTTTTGAATGCTTGCGCTCCAGCCACAGCGCCAGTTCGACTTCCTGCAGTTTGCGCATGAACGTGCGCTCCTGCGTCAGGAACAGGTTCTTGGCGAGCTGCTGTGTCAGCGTCGAGCCGCCCTGCGAGACGCCACGATGCAGGATGTTGGCCACGGCCGCGCGTGCGATGCCTACAGGGTCGACGCCGTAATGCGAGTAGAACCGGCGGTCTTCGATGGCGATGAACGCCTTCGGCAGATGGGGCGGCAGATCCTTCAGCGAAACATTGGCGCCGGCCATTTCGCCGCGGGTCGCCAGTACGCTGCCGTCGAAGCCGACAATCTGGATCGTCGGCGGCCGTTTCGGGATTTCAAGCGACTGGATCGCCGGCAGATGCGCGCCGACCCAGATCACGACGCCGACGGCCGCGATTACGGCCCAGAGGCCGAGCACCGCGCCCCAATAGACCAGGCGGCCGAGGCCGCTGCGGGCGCGTGCGCTGGATTTACGCTTGCCGTTCGCCGCCTTCGCGCGCGGCTTGCGTTCGCGCGCCGCATCGTCGCCGGAATCGCCAGCCTTGCGTTTTGCGGAGGGCTTCTTCTTCGGCTCGTCGCCGCCGCTGGCGACGCGGTCCTGCGGGCCGAGGCGCAGCTCGCTCAGCGATGCGGCGAGCCCGAATTGCGGCTCCTTGCGTCCGCCGCTCTTTTTCCGTCCCCACGCCATACGCCAACGCCGCCCACGCCAATCCTGCCGCACGCTAACGGGCGGGATTTAAGGGCCGGTTAGCGAGAGGTTAACGCGCAATTAGGAGGTACGGCGACGCGTGCTAAAAGCAGGGCAAAGCCAAAGGAGACAAAGGGGAATTGCATGGGCCATGTCGATCCGACCAGGGAAGTATTCGCGCAATTTCGGGCCAATGACCGGCCCGGCCCGATCCACATGCTGAATCTGGTCAGGCTGCGCGCGCAGGCCGCCTATCCCGACGGCCGCCAGGCCTCCGGCGCCGAAGCCTATGCGGCCTATGGCCGGGAAAGCGGGCCGGTGTTCGAGCGGCTGGGCGGCCGGATCGTGTGGCAGGGGCGCTTTGAACTGATGCTGATCGGGCCCCAGGAGGAGCGCTGGGATCACTGCTTCATCGCCGAATATCCCAGCGTCGCCGCGTTCGCGGAGATGATCCGCGACCCGGTCTATCGCGAGGCGGTGAAGCACCGGCAGGCGGCGGTCGAGGATTCGCGCCTGATCCGTCACGCGGTGCTGCCGGCCGGAAAGACGTTTGGCGAAATTCCGAAGTAGCCCCCAACGAAATCGGCGGCCCAATGGGCCGCCGATCGCTTTTTCGCGGTGAGGAAGACTAGCCCGCAGGGCCGGTGTCTTCGAGGATCGGGCCGAACAGCTCCCAACGCTCGCCGTTGAACTTCATCATCTGCAGCTGCTTGTTGACGCGGTAATCGTCCGGCGTGGTGTTGACGACGATGCCGGGCAGCGACAGGTCGAGCTGTACGTTCTTCAGGCTGGTGGCCTGCTTCATGACGTTTTCGCGGGTCAGGTTGTCGCCGCACGCCTTGAGCACATGGATCAGCAACTGCGTGGTCGAGTAGCCGTAGGAATTGAAGCTCGAATCCTTGTCGCCATCGGGATAGTACTTCGCCATGAACTCGAAATACTTCTTCATGCCGGCATCGTCCTTCCAGGTCGGGTCGAGCGGATCCTTGCCGTAGTTGACGCTGATCACGCCCTTGGAGGCCTCGAGTCCTGCCGGCTTCATCACCGCGCCGACCGAGGTGGCGTTGATATCGAGGATGTGCACCGGCTTCCAGCTCAGCTCGGCCAGCTTCTTGATGGTCTGCGCCGCCTGTTTCGGCGTCGAGGCGCTGAAGAACAGGTCGGTGCCGGCGTCCTTGATCTTGAGGATCTGGGAATCGACGGTCGGATCGGAAACTTCGTAGGAGGCTTCCGCGACCACCATCTTCGCCGCCTTGTCGCCGAGGCCGGCCTTGATTCCGTTCAAATAGTCTTTTCCGAGGTCGTCGTTCTGATAGAGGATGCCGACCTTGGCATTCGGATAATTCTTGATGATGTACTGGCCGTAGATGCGGCCTTCGACGAAGTAATTGGGGTTGAAGCCCATCGTCCACGGGAAGTTCTTCGGGTCGGTGAACTTGGACGCGCCGGTGGCGGCGAACAGCTGCGGCACCTTCTTTGCGTTCAGGTATTTCTGCACGGCGGCGTTCGACGGCGTGCCGAGGACCTGGAACGTGAGCAGCACCTCATCGCTCTCGACCAGCTTGCGCACCTGCTCGACCGCCTTGGGCGGAGAGTAGGCGTCGTCATACTGGATCAGGTTGATCTTGCGGCCGTTGACGCCGCCCTGGTCGTTGATCATCTTGATATAGGCGGCCTGGGTCTTGCCGATGGTGGCATAGGCGGAAGCCGGGCCGCTGAATGGATTGGTCTGGCCGATCTTGATCTCGGTATCGGTCGCGCCGGTGTCATATTTCTTCTGCGCCGATGCCGGCGATGCCGACAGCGCGATGGCAACTGCCGTCCCGGTGACGAACTGAAAAATACCGTTCCTCATATCGCTGCTTTCCTCATCTGTTTATTGTGCCGATGGTCTTGTCCGCTGTGGCGGACGCCAACGCTTGCAAGATACTGAATGAACGGTTGTGGCATGGCAATACGATGCCGGCCGGAAGGGTGATCGAATTTACGCCAGCCAGAGCAGGATCAATGCGATCGTGGCGGGCGCCGCCTGAACATACAGGATGCGGCGGCTGACGGTGGCGGCGCCGTAGACGCCGGCGACGATCACGCAGAGCAGAAAGAACGCCTTGATCTGGAATCCGAACGCCGGAGCGCTGTGCCACAGCCCCCAAACGAGGCCGGAGGCGAGAAATCCATTATACAATCCCTGGTTGGCGGCCAGCACCGCGGTTTCAGCGGCTTTCTCGGGCGAGTTGCGAAAGGTCTTCAGGCCCAGCGGCTTCTGCCAGAGCAACATCTCCAGCACCAGAAAATAGAAATGCAGGACGGCGACCAGCGCCACCAGCAGATTGGCGATCCAGATCATGTTCGTTTCCCAAGGATACCACCAAGACACGACAGCCAGATTTCGGGTGGACGCTAGCACGGTTCCCGTGAAAAGTGCGATGGGCCCAGTACGCCCCAGCAGGAATGATGACGTCCAGGAATCCGGCAAATCCATGAGCCGACAACCCGAAGCGTTTGGCCTCGACCGGTTGCCCACGCCGATTGGAACGGCATTGCTGGTGACCGATGCCGATGGCGTGCTCCGCGCGCTGGATTGGGAAGACCATGAGCCGCGCATGAAAGAGCTGCTGCGGCTGCAATATGGCGCCGTGGCGTTGAAGGATGCGCGATCGCCCGCCGCGACCAGGGCTGCGCTGACCGGCTATTTCAAGGGAGACCTCGACCGTCTCGGCAAGATCGAATGGCGGGTTGCGGGGACGCCATTCCAGCGCAAGGTCTGGACGACCTTACCGATGATCCCTGCCGGTACGACGATGAGTTACGGCGCAATGGCGGCCCGCATCGATATGCCCAAGGCGATACGCGCGGTCGGCCACGCCAACGGTTCAAATCCGCTCAGCGTCGTCGTTCCCTGCCACCGCCTGATCGGTGCCAATGGCTCGCTGGTCAACTATGGCGGCGGATTG
>CALROE020000260.1:0-5686 GCA_943369715.1 Bradyrhizobium ivorense | reverse complement strand
CGGCGTGCAGCACCTCAGCCACATCGAAAAACTGCTGGCGCCGCTGCCGCGCGACTGCGGCATCGTCACCGTGATCGATGGCCACCCGGCGACGCTGGGCTGGCTCGGCAGCGTGCGCGGCCACCGCGTCGAGGCGCTCGGCGTCGAGCATTTCGGTCAGACCGGCACGATCGGCGACCTCTACCGCCACCACGGCATGGACGCCAACGCCATCATCGACGCGGCGGAAAGCCTGACGGCCGGTGGGCCGGTGCGGCACCGCAAGATGGCAGTTTAGTTCGTCGCCCCGGCGTTAGCCGGGGCGACGGAGAGTCTTGCTTCCTTCACAAACCTCACCCTATATTCCGCGCCTGCCGCAACGCGGCGTCCCGCATATGGCGGGTTCAATTCTCCCGGCTTTCGTGCAAGGATGCCTGCCGAACGCTCCGTTCCCCCTCCATTTTCTGCGAAATAAAGAGGTTTCCGATGGTCAACCGCATGCAATTCTACATCGATGGCGCCTGGGTCGATCCCGTCGTCAAGAAGTCCACCCCGGTCGTCAATCCGGCGACCGAAGAGGCGATGTATGAGGTTGCGCTGGGATCCAAGGCCGACGTCGACAAGGCGGTTGCCGCCGCCAAGCGCGCCTTCGAGACCTATTCGCAGACCACCCGCGAGGAGCGCGTCGCGCTGCTGACCAGGGTCATGGAGGTCTACAAGACCCGCATGAAGGACATCGGCGCCGCCGTATCCGACGAGATGGGCGCGCCGCTGCCGATGGCCGAAAAGCTGCAGGCCGGCGCCGGCCTCGGCCATATCGCTTCCACCCTGGAAGTGCTCAAGAACTATCATTTCGAGGAGCCGATCGGCTCCGCCATGGTGGTGCGCGAGCCCGTCGGCGTCATCGGCATGATCACGCCGTGGAACTGGCCGCTCAACCAGATCGCCTGCAAGGTCGCGCCCGCGCTCGCCGCCGGCTGCACCATGATCCTGAAGCCGTCGGA
This sequence comes from Bradyrhizobium ivorense, assembly GCA_943369715.1. GTDB lineage: Bacteria > Pseudomonadota > Alphaproteobacteria > Rhizobiales > Xanthobacteraceae > Bradyrhizobium > Bradyrhizobium ivorense_A. The sequence goes on along the minus strand of CALROE020000260.1, from coordinate 4,703 downwards.
ATTCACCCCGACCTCGGCGCTGATCTTCGCGGAAATCCTCCATGAAGCCGGCGTGCCGAAGGGCGTGTTCAACCTGATCAACGGCCTCGGCCCCGAGGTCGGCGCCGCCATGAGCGAGCATCCCGACATCGACATGATCTCGTTCACCGGCTCGACCCGCGCCGGCGTCGACGTGGCAAAACGCGCCGCGCCGACGGTGAAGCGCGTCAGCCAGGAGCTCGGCGGCAAGTCGCCGAACGTCATCCTCGAGGGCGCCGATCTCGCCAAGGCCGTCACCGGCGGCGTCATGCACATGTTCAACAATTCCGGACAGTCCTGCAACGCGCCGTCCCGCATGATCGTGCCGCTGTCGAAGATGAAGGAAGTCGCCGCGATCGCGAAGAGCGTGGCCGACAAGACCAAGGCCGGTGATCCCCGCGCCGAAGGCACCACCATCGGCCCGGTCGTGTCCCGCATCCAGTGGGACAAGATCCAGACCCTGATCCAGAAGGGCATCGACGAAGGCGCCACGCTGGTTGCCGGCGGCCCCGGTCTGCCGGAAGGCGTCAACAAGGGCTTCTATGTGCGCCCGACCATCTTCGCCGACGTCACCAACGACATGACGATCGCCCGCGAGGAAATCTTCGGACCCGTGCTGACCATCCTCGGCGCCAAGGACGAGGAAGAAGCCGTCAAGATCGCCAACGACACGCCGTATGGTCTGGCCGGTTACGTCTTCGCCGATACCGTCGAGCACGCCCGCAAGGTCGGTCGCCGGATCCGCGCCGGCAACGTCAACCTGCAGGGCCAGCCGAACGACCGCACCGCGCCGTTCGGCGGCTACAAGCAGTCCGGCAACGGCCGCGAATGGGGCAAGTACGGCCTGGAAGAATATCTCGAGGTCAAGGCCGTCGCCGGCTACAACGCCGCGTAAGCCGAGAGGTCAAACGAAATCGAAGCGCCGGGGCGGATCATTTCGCCCCGGCATTTTTGTGTAGGGTGGGCAAAGGCGCGCTTGCGCCGTGCCCACCACTCAAAGCGCGGATGCAAGATGGTGGGCACGCTTCGCTTTGCCCACCCTACGAACTGGTTCGAGACGCCTATCCCCCCGGCGCGCCCTGCGTGTTGACATACAGCGCGTAGATCGACTGGCTCGCGGCCATGAACAAGCGGTTGCGCTGCAATCCGCCGAAACACAGATTGGCGCAGCGTTCGGGCAGCGCGATGCGGCCGATCATGACGCCGTCGGGCGCGAACACCACGACGCCGTCGAGTTCGGGATCGCCCATGCCCCAGCCGCACCACAGATTGCCGTCGATGTCGGCGCGCATGCCGTCGGGCGTGCCGGGGCCGGCATCGACGAACGTGCGTTTGTTGGCGAGTCTGTCGCCGCCGGCTGAGACATCGTAGGCCAGAATCTTGCGGGTCGGCACGCCGCGCGATTCGATGATGTAGAGGATTTTTTCGTCTGGCGAGAAGCACAGTCCGTTCGGTCCCAGAATGCCTTCGGCCACGATGCTGGCCTTTCCGGTGGCGCCGTCGATCCGGTAGACGTTCATGTCGATCTCGGACTCCGCCTTGTAGCCCTCGTAATTGCCGAGGATGCCGAACACCGGATCGGTGAACCAAATCGATCCGTCGGATTTCACCACCACGTCGTTCGGCGAATTCAGCCGCTTGCCCTCGAAGGAATCCATCAGCACGGTGATGGCGCCGTCATACTCGGTTCGGATGACGCGACGGCCGCCATGCTCGCAGGTGACCAGACGGCCCTGGCGGTCGCGGGTATTGCCGTTGGCAAAACCCGATGGCTTGCGGAAAATGCTGACCGCGCCGGTTTCCTCTTCCCATTTGATGATGCGCTGGTTGGGAATGTCGCTGCACAGCAGATAGCGCCCGTCGCCGAACCACACCGGACCCTCGGCCCAGCGCAGCCCGGTGGTCAGCCGCTCCACCGCCGACAGTTTCCACCAGTATTTTTCGAACCGCGGATCGAGCGCGTGAATGGCGGGATCGGGATAGCAGGTCGCCGGCTGCCAGCCGGCGCGGGGTGAAGCCTCGGACATTTGCTGTTCTCGTTGCTGTTGCGTTTCCTCGCGTTCTGGTTTGCTATCATTGTCGGCGAACGACCGCAAATCGGGCAGCCGCAAGAAAGAGGGAAGAAATGCCACGCATATTGATGACCGGCGCCGCAGGGGGAATCGGCACGAGCCTGCGCAAACTGCTGCCGCCGGTCTATCCGGACCTGCTGCTGAGCGATCTGCAGACGCCGGCCGATCTTGGCAATGACGAAAAGTTCAAGGCCGCCGACCTTGCCGACCTCGCGCAGGTCGAGGCGATCTGCGAGGGCGTCGACGGCATTCTGCACTTCGGCGGCCATTCGGTGGAAGGCACCTGGGACCAGATCCACCAGTCCAACATCATCGGCTGCTACAATCTGTTCGAGGCCGCGCGCAAGAAGGGCGTCAAGCGCGTGGTGTTCGCGTCGTCGAACCACGCGGTCGGCTTCTATCCGCGCCATCATCGCATCGGCACCGACGTGACGCCGCGGCCGGACAGCCGCTACGGCGTCAGCAAGGTGTTCGGCGAGGCGGTCGGCGCGCTCTACGCCGACAAGCACGGGCTCGGCGTCACCTGCCTGCGGATCGGCAATTTCGGCGAGGTGCCGCTGGATCACCGCCGGCTCTCGATCTGGCTGAAGCCGGAGGACCTGGTGCAGCTCTGCCGGATCGGGCTCGATCATCCCGACATCCATTTCGAAGTTCTGTACGGCGCGTCCTACAACGAGCGTAGCTGGTGGGACAATCACCGCGCCTACGACCTCGGCTATCGCCCGACCGGCCGCGGCGAGGATCATCGCGAGCACGCGATGGCCGAGCAGGCCAAGCTGAAGCCCGATCCCGTCGGCGATTTCTATCAGGGCGGGGCGTTCTGCGGCATGGAGTTCGATGGGGATATGAGCAGGATTGTCGACTGGAGGTGACGGTCTAGAGGCCGTCATTCCGGGGCGATGCGCGCGAAGACGCGCGTCCCGGAATGACAGTCGCTAATCTCTCTTGGCCTCGTCGTCAGCGATCCGTCCGAGATAATCCGACTTGCTGAATTGCATGTGGTCGACGCCGAGCTGCGCCAGCGCCCAGTTGTCGCGGCCACGCAGCAGTTCGATCATGAATTCGTGCTGGCGGCGCGACAGCGCCAGGCCCTCTGCGTCGGCCAGATTCTTCGCCCGCATCGGCAGGGTCAGGTTCATGTAGTCCTGCAGCGAGCGCACCAGATAGGGATTGCCGCAGGCGGAGAACAGCGCGACGTGAAAGGCGTCGTTGGCCTCATGGATGCCGCGCAGGTCCTGCGCGTCGGCCCTGGCGCAGTATTGCCGCTGCAGCTCGGTAAGTTGCTCGATCAGGCTTGCGGGGGCGGGCAGGGCGATCATCAGCGCCGCCTGCCGCGTCAGCATTTCCCGCACCTCGTAGATCTGCCGGACCTCCTCGCTGGAATAGAACCGCACGGTGGCGCCGATGTTCTTTTCGCGCAGCACGATGCCCTGCCGCTCCAGCTGGAACAGCCCTTGCCGGACGAAATGCCGGCTGGCGCCGTAACGCGCCATCAAGGTGTCCTCGACCAGCCGCGAACCGGGCGCGAAGCGGCCGAAGATGATGTCTTCCTCGAGCCGGCGGATCACGTCGGCCTGTTCTTCCTCGCGCGTCGGCGCGGCAGTGTCGGGAGATGACGCCTGCAAGGTCATGGCTTCGCCTCCCAGCCGGACAGACGGTAGCAATCCTCCACCAGACGCAAGGTCTCGATATTGTCTTCCGGCGCGGTCTCGAACGGGGTGTTGTCGCGCACCGACTGGACGAAGTGCGCGATGGTCCGGTTATACGAGCCTTGGTATTCGGCGGCGAGATCGTAATGTTTTTCCCCCGGTGAGGCGCCCGAGCAGGTCAGCAGCGGTCCGTCGAGCCGGATCGAGCCGGCATCGCCGAGAATGTCGAGCCGGTCGACCTGAACAGCCGGAAACCCGTGCGCCGCAAAACTGGCGAACACGGTGACGGCGCAGCCAGCGGCGGCCTTGAGCTGGATCACCGCGCCGTCCTCGCCCGCCATTTCGGAAAAGCTGCGGCTGAGTTCGGCGGCCGTCACCCGCAGCGGGCCGAGCAGCATGCGCAAAGTGTCGAGATGATGGATCAGCACTTCGGCGACCAGCATGCGTCGTTCCCGGCGCATGAAGGGCTGCCGCTCCAGCGCCGGCCGCAATCCGTCGGGACCCGGCAACACCCCCGATGTCAGCAGGGTCAGCTGAGCCTGCTTGACCTTGCCGATGCGGCCCTCTCGCAGCCACGCCGCGGCGTCGCGGTAGTAGCCGCGAAAACGCCAGTTCTCGTGTACCATGAGCCGCGTCTGGTTCTTGACCTCCGCAGCGAGTTCGATGGCTTCAGACAGGTTGGGTGCCAGCGGTTTCTGGCACAGCACCGGCAAGCCTCGCTTCGCAGCGAGCCGCACCAGCGGCGCATGCATCTGGCGCGGCGCCGCGATATCGATGGCGTCGAGTTCGATCGCAGCCAGCATCGCTTCGGCATCGTCGAAAGCACGGGCAATTCCGAATTCGGCCATGCGCCGCGCGGCATTGTCGCGGGATGGGTCGGCGACGGCCACCACGTGAGCCTGATCGGCAATTGATGCCCAGGCCAGCAGATGATGACGGCTCACCATGCCGGCGCCAACAAGGC
>CALROE020000259.1:0-5692 GCA_943369715.1 Bradyrhizobium ivorense | reverse complement strand
GGCTGCTCCTTCAGCGTCGCGAAAAATGCCTCGCCAGCGGCCCGCTGCGCCGCGATCCGCAAGCAGTGTGGCGGAAAATTCTACGCCAATTATTGCGGCGACAAGATGCTGTCGGCGATGTGAGTCTGGCGTGGCGAGCCGCAGGGTGGGCAAAGGCGCTCCCTACGGCTGCACTATCCTGTCACCTGTTCTATGATTTAGCGGCGCCCGATTTGCATGGATATCGACGCAAGGCCCGTGATCGCATCCTGCGTATCCTTGAGATACTTACCTTTGAAGAAGGCTGCATCGATCACGGCAAGAATGGCCGTCATGATCGCAAAAGCCACTATGCCTCGCATGCCACTTCCCTGGTCCGGTTGAGACCCGTCTCCCGCCGGGCGCGCGCGGAGTATCCCCGGCATTTGTAAATTGTTTAGCGGCTTGGGCTGTTCCTGATCGGCTGCATACATTCTGGAACAAATTAAGAACACTTTAGCAAGTCTTTGATATATCATAGTGATTCGGAACACCGCCGCTACAATATCTAGGGCCTATTCAGGATTTTGAGGACTACATGTCCACCATCGCCTTCGATCAGTTCGCGCTCACCCGCATCGCCGACTTCGCCCGTTCGCTGTCGCGGCTGCACCAGGCCTCGCGCCGCCAAATCGTCGATGACGACCAGATCGACCGCGAGTTCAATGCGGTCTGCATGTCGGTGTGGGGCTACACCACGGACGATTTCAGCGACGACCTGTTTTCCGGCGAGGACCACGCCTTTCTCGACCGGCTCGACGAAGCGCATGCGCGCATCTTCGCCGCCGAGCAGGGCTACGACCTGGTCGACGACCAGGGCATGCTGACGGACTGGTGGGGCTATTGCTGGATGATCCTGGCCGAAAAGCGCGGCCTGCTGACGCCGGAAAACCGCGCAGCCGCGCGCGCCCAGATCGAGGACAAGTATCTGTCCGCGCCGAACGTGATCGGCGTCATCGTCGGGCGGTGAGTGTTCAAACGGTTCGTCATGGCCGGGCTTGACCCGGCCATCAACGTCTTTCTTGTCGCGGCACCTTCAAGACGTGGATGCCCGGCACAAGGCCGGGCATGACGGAATAAAACGCGAAGCGCCTAATTCACTTCGGCGCGCTTGTCCCTTGTCGAAACGGTTTTCGGCGCTGACGTCGCGGGCAGCGCGACATCGCGGCTTGCTTCCGGCAGCGGCGCGGTGGCGGCGACCATCTCGGCGCTCACCGGCGCCACCTTCATCTCGCCGAGCCGGGCGCGGACATCGGCGGTGAGGCCCGGATAGGACGCAACCGGGGTGAATTCGGCGGTCTGGCTGGCGCCGAGCTTGACGCCCGTATAGGCCACCAGCCCCGAGGTAGTGGCGATCACATCGCCCGAGCGCAGCGAAGAATCGAGCGTCAGGTCGACCGGCGCGAGACCTGCGGGATCGCGGCCGTTGCAGGTGCAGTCGGCGCGCAGCGCCTTGCGGTAGGCGAAGGCGTTCTCGGAGTCGGCATAGCGCTCGCCGGCGCTCGAGGACGCGCCGTCAATGCTGCTGCCGTAGAAGACTTTCGTCACGCTGGCCGGGCAGAACGCCTGGCACATCTGGACTGGCGAGGCATTGCTGCGCATCAGCGGAAAATATTTGCCGTCGCAGCTGCGTACGCAAAATGCCGGTCCAGAGCCCGACGCCATCTGGCGCGGCTGTGGCGCGGGCTGCGGGTTGAGGCCGAACGGGTCGGCAAAGAAATTCGCCTGCGGTGCGGCCTGACGCTGCTGCTGCTTCGGAGCACCGCTGAACAGGAAATCGAACAGGCCTTCGGCAGACGCCGCGCGCGGCGTCACGGCAATTGCGCCGGCGAGCAGGGCGGCGGCAACAACCATCATGCGGCGCCGCATGCGCTGATCAGTCAATTCCTTACGCAACGCACACTCCACCCAACGCCGCCAAGCGGCCGCGGCGATCGGCGCCTCGGCACGAATTCACATTAGGGCGGAGATGGTAAACGAGCGGTGACCGGGGAACTGATCACGGAAAAGAAATGCGCTTGGCAAGCTCGGTGCCCCGGACGCAGCGCAGCGCCGATGCGCTGCTGAGCCGGGGCCCATGGTGCTTGCGCGGGAACTGTGGGTCCCGGCTCTGCGGAACAGCACCAAGGGTGCTGCATCGCGTCCGGGACACGATTCTTGAGCGAGAACGAAGAACTCAGCCCTTCAGAAACTCGCCGGCCTTGTAGAGCGAGCGGAACGCGATGCCCGCCTGCGCGAAGGTTTCGGCGGCGCCTTCCTCGCGGTCTACCATGGTAAAGACCAGCGCGATCTCGGCGCCGGCATCGCGCACCGCCTCGACCGCCTTCAGCGCCGAGCCGCCTGTCGTGGTGACGTCCTCGACGATCACCACGCGCTTGCCTTGCAGGCTCTCGCCCTTGGCCAGTCCCTCGATCGCGAGCCGGGCGCCGTGTTCCTTCGGCTTCTTGCGCACGAAGAACGCCGCGATCGGGTGGCCCTTGATCCAGGACAGTTGCGCGATGGCGCCGGCCAGCGGCACCGCGCCCATTTCCAGCCCGCCGACATAATCGAGGTTGTCGTCCCTCAGCGCCTCGAAGGTCAGTTCCGCCAGCAGCGTGGCGCCTTCGGGATCGAGCATGGTCGGCTTGAGGTTGAAGTAGAAATCGCTCTTGCGGCCCGAGGCCAGCGTGATTTCGCCGCGCCCGAACGAGCGCTTGCGGATGATCTCGGCGAGGCGGGCGCGGGAGGCTGATTTGGACAATTTGAGTTCTCGAAAAGGGCTGAGGGCGTGCGCAATCTATCGGCGGACGCCGCCACATTCCAGAGCCGAGGTTGTCCCGTCAACAGCGCATAGTGTCACGATCCGAACCGGCCGCAACGGCGGTTGTAACATCAGCAGGTTCCGGGGTACTGGATAGCCCGCTCATGGCGTTTTCGAGCGAAGTGGGTACCGGTTCGCGTAGAGAAAACGCGTCAAAACAAGAGACTGGAGCCCGGTTCTGATTCCATCAGAACCGAAAAGGCTCCAGCGGGGGAAACCAAAAAAATGACCATCGAACTGTACACTTGGAACACGCCGAATGGCCGCAAGATCTCGGTCGCGCTGGAGGAGATGGGGCTGCCTTACAAGGTTTTCCCCGTCAACATCAGCAAGGGCGAGCAGATGGCGCCGGATTTCCTCGCCATCAGCCCCAACAACAAGATCCCCGCCATCGTCGATCCCGACGGCCCCGGCGGCAAGCGCGTCAGCGTGTTCGAATCCGGCGCCATCCTGCTTTATCTCGGCGAAAAGACCGGCAAATTCCTGCCCATTCCCCTGATCGAGCGTATTCCGGTCTATGAATGGCTGATGTGGCAGATGGGCGGCTTCGGGCCGATGCCGGGCCAGGTGCATCACTTCATCGCGCTGGAGAACGAGACCGAGCGCGCCTATGGCCTGAAGCGCTACGCGGCGGAGACGGTAAGGCTCTACGGCGTGCTGGATCGACGCCTCGCGGCCCATGAGTTCGTGGCGGGTCCGCTGTCGGTCGCCGATTTTGCCATTCTCGGTTGGGCATGGCGGCATCCGCGACACAAGGTTGAGCTCAAGGACTTCCCCCATGTCGAACGCTGGTACAACACGCTGATGGCGCGTCCGGCGACCAAGCGCGGCATGGAAGCCAAGCTGGATTGAACTCGGCCGCGCGCCCCACGCACAACTGTCATCGCCCGGCTTGACCGGGCGACCCAGTACGCCGGGACCTATCGTATTGAGCAAGGAGTCGGACGCGGCGCATGCAGTGCCTCATCGCGACTGCTCTGGAATACGGGATCGCCCGGTCAAGCCGGGCGACGACAGCAAACTTTGCTGCTGAAGCCAGATGAAGTTCACAACATCGCGCGAGGCAACAGGAAATTGCCCAGATAGAGTATGGCGACACCGGCCAGCAAGACAAAAATCCGTCGACCTCGCGAAACGATCAGCGTGACGCACAACGTCGCGCTCGCCACCAGCACTGCAAAAATGTCGGACGCCAAATAGTTTCTTTTCGACGCATAATTCCAGAGTCCTGCTACTGGTCCTTCACCGCCCCATGGATAGCAGCCTTGACTAGGGCGAGGCCAACACGGCTCCGCGTACCATGCGCTGGGCAAGTCAGTCGCCAGCATCAAGATAGCCAATGAAAAGAGTACGATCAGCGCCCATTCAACAAACACCAGAACGCGCCGGGCGATGATCACTAATGCGCCTCGTCCCAATTGTTCGCCGCCCTGGCGTCGACATGCAGCGGCACCGACAGCAGCACCGCCGGGAATGGCGCGTCCTGCATGACATGCTGCACCACAGGAATGGTCGCGGCGACCTCGTCGTCGGGCACTTCGAAGATCAGTTCGTCGTGCACCTGCAGCAGCATCTGCGCCGAGAGTTTTTTCTCGGCGAGCGCCTCTTCCATCCGCACCATGGCGCGGCGGATGATGTCGGCGGCGGTGCCCTGCAGCCGCGCGTTGATGGCGGCGCGTTCGTTGAAGGAGCGGATCGAGGCGTTGGACGCCTTGATATCGGGATAGTGGCATTTGCGGCCGAACAGCGTTTCGACATAGCCGTTGGCCCGGCAGAAATCGCGCGTCTGATCCATGTAGGCGCGGATGCCCGGAAAGCGCTCGAAATATTTCTTGATATAGGCGGATGCTTCCTCGCGGGCGATGCCGAGCTGGTTGGCCAGGCCGAACGCCGAGATGCCGTAGATGATGCCGAAATTGATCGCCTTGGCGCGGCGGCGCACTTCGCTCGGCATGTCCTTGATCGGCACGCCGAACATCTCCGACGCGGTCATGGCGTGAATGTCGAGGCCGTCCTTGAACGCCTGCTTCAGCACGGGAATGTCGGCGATTTCCGCCAGCAGCCGCAACTCGATCTGCGAATAGTCCGCCGACACCAGCTTGTGGCCGGGGGCGGCAATGAAGGCGCGGCGGATTTTCCGGCCGTCCTCGGTTCGCACCGGGATGTTCTGCAAATTCGGCTCGTTCGACGACAACCGCCCCGTGGTGGTCGCCGCCAGCGCATAGGTGGTGTGGACGCGGTGAGTCTGCGGATGGACGTAAGTCGGCAGCGCGTCGGTATAGGTCGATTTCAGTTTTGAAACCTGCCGCCACTCCAGAATCTTTTTGGGCAAATCGTGGCCCTGCTCGGCGAGCTCGTCGAGCACCTGCGCCGTGGTCGACCACGCCCCGGTCTTGGTCTTGGTGCCGCCGGGAAGGCCCATCTTGCCGAACAGGATGTCGCCGATCTGCTTCGGGCTGCCGACATTGACCGGCTCGCCGGCGATTTCCTGGATCTCGGATTCGACCCGTGCAGCGGTCTGGGCGAAATCGGCCGACAGTTTTGACAGCACCTGGCGGTCGATCGAGATGCCGCGCCGCTCCATCCGTGCCAGCACCGAGATCAGCGGCCGCTCCAGCGTCTCATACACCGTGGTCATGTGTTCGGCGGCCAGGCGCGGCTTCAGCACGCTCCACAGCCGCAGGATCACGTCGGCACTTTCGGCCGAATATTCGGTGGCCTTGTCGATCGCGACCTGATCGAAAGTCAGTTTCGCCTTGCCGCTGCCGGTCAGCCCGCCATGGCTGATGACGGCCTGGCCGAGCCGGCTTTCGGCCAGCGCATCGAGCGCATGCGAATTGCGTCCGGCGTCGAGCGCATACGACATCAGCTGGG
>CALROE020000258.1:0-5696 GCA_943369715.1 Bradyrhizobium ivorense | reverse complement strand
CGCCGGCCGAGCTCGTCTCGTTCGCGGAAGAGAAGGGGGTCGAAAACGCCAGCACGATGCGCAAGCAGGAGCTGATGTTCGCTATTCTCAAGCAACTCGCGATCCAGGAAACCGATATCATCGGCGAAGGCGTCGTCGAGGTTCTCTCCGACGGTTTCGGCTTCTTGCGCTCGCCGGACGCCAATTATCTGCCGGGACCTGACGATATCTACGTTTCGCCGTCGCAGATCCGCCGCTTCGGATTGCGCACCGGCGACACCATCGAAGGCCATATTCGCAGCCCGAAGGAAGGCGAGCGTTATTTCGCGCTGCTGAAGGTCAACACGCTGAACTTCGAGGACCCGGAAAAGTCCAAGCACAAGGTCAATTTCGACAATCTGACGCCGCTGTTTCCCGATCAGCGCTTCCGGCTCGAGCTCGAAGACCCCACCAGAAAGGACCTTTCCGCGCGGGTGATCGACATCGTCGCTCCGATCGGCAAAGGCCAGCGCGCCCTGATCGTGGCGCCGCCGCGCACCGGCAAGACCGTGCTGATGCAGAACATCGCGCACTCGATCACCGCCAATCACCCGGAATGTTATCTGATCGTTCTGCTGATCGACGAACGTCCCGAGGAAGTCACTGACATGCAGCGCTCGGTGAAGGGCGAAGTGGTTTCCTCGACCTTTGACGAGCCCGCGGTGCGTCACGTCCAGGTCGCCGAGATGGTCATCGAGAAGGCCAAGCGGCTGGTCGAACACGGCCGTGACGTCGTGATCCTGCTGGACTCGATTACGCGGCTGGGGCGCGCCTACAACACCGTGGTGCCGTCATCCGGCAAGGTGCTGACCGGCGGCGTCGACGCCAACGCGCTGCAGCGGCCAAAGCGCTTCTTCGGCGCCGCGCGCAACATCGAGGAGGGCGGCTCGCTCACCATCATCGCGACCGCGCTGGTCGATACCGGCAGCCGCATGGACGAAGTCATTTTCGAAGAGTTCAAGGGCACCGGCAATTCCGAACTGATTCTCGATCGCAAGGTCTCGGACAAGCGGACCTTCCCGGCGATCGATATCTCGCGCTCGGGCACCCGCAAGGAAGAGCTGATCACCGATCCGCAGCTGCTGAAGAAAATGTACGTGCTGCGCCGGATCCTCAATCCGATGGGCACGATGGACGCGATCGACTTCCTGCTCGACAAGCTGCGCAACACCAAGAACAACGCGGAATTCTTCGAGTCGATGAATACCTGATCGATCTGGTCTGTATTGAAAGGGCGTCCTCGCGCAGGCGAGGGCGCCCTTTTCGTTGTGGCGGCAAGGGCCATGCTGCGGTCGATGTTGCAGCATGGCTGCAGCATAAGCGGGCGTGACCGGTATCGCGGGGGATCGCGCAAGGTCATACAAGTTATTGAAATAGCTAAGGATTTAATTCTCTCTTTCAGCGGGATCGGGTAAACCGGTCGACTTGTGCAGCAAAATGCTGCGGGAATGCTGCGGTTCGCGGGCTCCATCCGGGCGGAATGCTTTGGTTCGGCGAAGCCATGGCCCGCCGGCAATAGCGTTGCCTTTTCAATGGCTCCGGCACAAATAGGCGATGCATCCGCGGGAACAGACCATTTTTGCCCTTTCATCGGGCCGGCCGCCGAGCGCGATTGCCCTGGTGCGGGTTTCAGGCCCCCAGGCCGGGCCGGTTCTGACCGCTTTGGCGGGCAGGATCCCAGCGCCGCGGATGGTCAGGCGGGTCCTGCTGCGGGACGCCGACCAGCAGCCGATCGATGATGCGGTGGTGCTGTGGTTTCCGGGACCAGCCAGCGCGACCGGCGAGGATGTCGCGGAGTTTCACGTCCATGGCGGCCGCGCGGTGCTGGCGGCGCTGTTCGCAGCCCTCGCGGCTTTCGAAAATGTCCGGGCTGCGGAGCCCGGTGAATTTACCCGTCGCGCGTTCGAGAATGGCAAGCTCGACCTCACCGAGGCCGAGGGCCTCGACGACCTGATCCATGCCGACACCGACCGGCAACGCCGCCAGGCGCTGCGCCAATTGAAGGGCCTGCTCGGCGACCGCGCGCGCGACTGGCGCGCGCAGATCATCGAGGCTTCGGCATTGATCGAAGCCGGGATTGATTTCTCCGACGAGGCCGACGTGCCGATCGAACTTATCGCGCCGGCACTGCTGAAAATCAAAGGCCTGCTAGCGGAAATCGAAGAAGTCCTTGCGGCACAGGGACGAAGTGAACGTCTGCGCGATGGGCTGGTGGTGGCAATCGCCGGTCCGCCGAATGTCGGAAAATCGACGCTGATGAATTATCTGGCGCGGCGCGAGGTCGCGATCGTCTCACCGCATGCCGGCACCACGCGCGACATCATCGAGGTGCAGCTTGATCTCGACGGCTATCCGGTGACGGTGATCGACACCGCCGGGATTCGCGAGACCGACGATCCGGTGGAGCAGGAAGGGGTGCGTCGGGCTCGCGCCCGTGCTGCCGAGGCCGACCTGGTGTTGTGGCTGGCCGATGCGCAGCCCGAGAGGATTCCTTCGGAAGGCTCCGCTCCGGTTTGGCTGGTGCGCAACAAGATCGACCTCGACGCCGGCCGGCCTGAGGGGGCGCCATCAGCTCCGGGCCTGGGGCAGGGCGGCGGCGCTCCTGAGTTCAGGATTTCGGCCAGCCGTGGTGACGGGATGCCGGAACTGGTCTCGGCGCTGGTCGGGTTCGCGCATGACTATTTCGGCTCCGATGACGGCGGGCTGATCGGCCGGGCGCGGCAGCGAAAATTGTTGCAGGAAACAGCGGCTTCGTTGCAACGCAGCATAGAGGTCGTTGGAACCGGGGAGGAGCTTGCCGCCGAGGAACTGCGGGCTGCCGCGCATTCTTTGGGGCGGCTGCTGGGTCGGGTGGATGTCGAGGATATCCTCGATGTGATCTTCCGGGAATTTTGTATAGGTAAGTAATATTTTTTGGTTCATTTTATGGAACCTGTGGAACTAGGCTGTTTCACGTGAAACACCCTTTTCCGTCCTTCGGAGTCGATGTTTCACGTGAAACATGGCTTCTGCGGCGAACTTACCGCTTCCCGCTTTTGGCGCTCCGCGATAAAAGCCTCGCATGATTACCACGCCCAAATCGTTCGACGTCATCGTGGTCGGTGGCGGCCACGCCGGCTGTGAAGCCGCGAGCGCCGCTGCGCGTCTCGGCGCCAGGACGGCGCTGGTAACCCATCGTTTTGCAACGATCGGCGCGATGTCCTGCAATCCCGCCATCGGCGGGCTTGGCAAGGGCCATCTGGTCCGGGAGGTCGATGCGCTGGACGGGCTGATGGGCCGGGTCGCCGATGCCGGCGGCATCCAGTTTCGCATGCTCAATCGGCGCAAGGGTCCGGCGGTCCGGGGACCTCGGGCGCAGGCCGACCGCAAGCTCTATGCGGCCGCGATGCAGGCCGCCATCCGCGAGACCGCCAATCTCGGCGTGATCGAGGGCGAGGCCGACGAACTGATCGTTTCGGACGGTCGCGTCACCGGCATCCGCTTGATTGGTGGCCGCGAGCTGTCCGCTGGCGCCGTCGTCATCACCACGGGCACTTTTCTCCGCGGCCTGATCCATCTCGGCGAAAGGAACTGGCCGGCCGGGCGCGTCGACGAGGCCCCGGCATTGGGACTCTCAAAATCGTTCGAGCAGGCCGGTTTTGCCCTGGGGCGGTTGAAGACCGGAACGCCGCCCCGGCTCGATGGCAGCACCATCGACTGGTCGGCCGTGGAGATGCAGTCCGGGGACGATCCGCCGGAGCCGTTCTCGGTGATGACCGACCGCATCACCACGCCGCAGATCCAGTGCGGGATCACCCGCACCACGCCAGCGACCCATGAGCTGATCCGGGCCAATGTGCATCGCTCGCCGATGTATTCCGGCCAGATCAAGAGCTCGGGCCCGCGCTATTGCCCCTCGATCGAAGACAAGATCGTCCGGTTCGGCGACCGCGACGGGCACCAGATCTTCCTGGAGCCCGAAGGACTCGATGACACCACGGTCTATCCCAACGGCATCTCGACCTCGCTGCCGGAAGAGGTGCAGCTGGCGATCCTGGCGACCATCCCGGGCCTGGAGCGGGTTCGGATGGTCCGGCCGGGCTATGCGATCGAATATGATCATGTCGATCCCCGCGAACTCGATCCCACCTTGCAGACCAGGCGTCTGCCTGGCTTGTTCCTGGCGGGACAGATCAACGGCACCACCGGCTATGAAGAGGCGGCAGCGCAGGGCTTGGTTGCGGGTCTCAATGCCGCTTTGGCCGCCAGCAGCGCCGAACCGATCGTGTTCGACCGCGCCGACGGTTATCTCGGCGTGATGATCGACGACCTGGTGACGCGCGGGATCACCGAGCCGTACCGGATGTTTACTTCGCGGGCCGAATACCGGCTGACGCTGCGGGCCGACAATGCCGACCAGCGTCTGACCGACAAGGGCAACGCGCTGGGCTGTGTCGGACAGCCGCGATCGATCCGTCACGGCGCCAAGATGTCGGCGCTGAATGATGCGAAGGCACTGGCAAGGTCGTTGAACATCACCCCCAATGAAGCCGGCAAGCATGGACTAACGCTCAACCGGGATGGTCAGCGCCGCTCGGCGTTCGAATTGCTGGCCTATCCAGAGGTCGGATGGACCGAGGTCCGCGGCATCTGGCCGGAATTGTCGGCCATTGACCCAGCGATCGCAGTTCATCTCGAGATCGACGCCAAATACGACGTCTATCTGAAACGCCAGACTGCTGACGTCGATGCCTTCCGGCGCGACGAGGGGCTGGTATTGACCGATATCGATTACAGCCTGGTGCCGGGGCTTTCCAACGAGGCCCGTGCCAAACTCGAAGCCGCGCGCCCGCGAACGGTGGGGCAGGCGGGACGAATCGATGCGATGACGCCGGCGGCGCTGGGGATCCTGGCGGCCTATTTGCGACGGGAAGCGCGAAGGAAGTCGGCGGTATCGGCATAGTTCTGTTTCACGTGAAACAGGGCAGAGAATTCCACGTCATCCAGAGGTGCGCGCCCTTGCGCGCCTCGAAGGATCGGCAGCGAATCCCTATATCATCCTTCGAGGCTCGCCGAAGGCGGCTCGCACCTCCGGATGACGTCCGTGCTAGCGAAGGCACTCGTGTAAATGGCTAAAGCTGCAACCCAGACAAGATCCCCGATCCTCCCTGCCGATAAAGCGGAGGCGCTGGCGTTGACGCCCGTTTCACGTGAAACCGAGGCGCGGCTGGATCGCTATGTCGATCTGTTGCTGGAGTGGCAGGCCAAAACCAATCTGGTGGCGCCGTCGACGCTTCCCAATCTGTGGACCCGCCACATCGCCGATTCGTTGCAGCTTCTGACGATCGCGCCTTCCGCCAGGGTCTGGGCCGATCTCGGCAGCGGCGGCGGCTTTCCGGGAGTGGTGCTGGCCTGCGCGCTGGCGGAAACGCCGGGTGCGATCATTCATCTGGTCGAGCGCAATGCCAAGAAAGCCGCGTTCCTGCGCGAGGCGCTGCGAGTTACCAACTCGCCCGGCAAAGTTCACCTCGCGGATATCGGGGATAGTGTGGATAGAATCACCGGACCCGTCGATTGCGTCACTGCCCGGGCGGTAGCTCCGCTACACCAACTCATCGGCTTCGCGGAACCGCTGGTGAGACATGGCGCGAAGGCGCTGTTGCTCAAAGGCCAAGATGTAGAGGCCGAATTGACCGAAG
>CALROE020000257.1:0-5718 GCA_943369715.1 Bradyrhizobium ivorense | reverse complement strand
AGGTCGATCGAAAGCGGCCCGTCGCTATACCCGCCGGCGCTGGTCAGAGAACCGTCCGAACGCGGCATCGCCGGCGGCATGGAGGCGCCGGGCGCAAGGCCCGGGATTTCTCCCGCGCGCTGCCAATTGGCCATTCCCTCGGTCCACACCAGCGTGTCCGCCGTGATGATGCCCCGGGCGATCAGCTCGCGAAGCTGAATTTCGGGGTATGGACCCTGCTGCTGGCCCTCGGATGCATAAAACCAGGATCGAGCCGCCATATGATTTTGTCCCCCGGTTGGCTGCGGCGACGCGCCTCCACGTCGGGGCTATGGTGCCGCAAAAAGCCATTGTGGCGGACGACCCGGGCCCGTGTACAGGGATGCCGGCGCCCGGCCACAAATGTTTTCCCACCGCTTGCAAGTTTTTTGTGCCATTTGCCCAGAAAGATGCCAGATTTGATCAGGCGCAAATCACCTGACGCCCGACTGCCGAAATCGAGAAAATAAGGCCTGACCATGAAACTCGTCGTCGCGATCATCAAACCGTTCAAGCTGGACGAAGTCCGCCAGGCGCTCACCGCCATCGGCGTCCATGGCATGACGGTGACCGAGGTCAAGGGCTATGGCCGCCAGAAGGGCCACACCGAAATCTATCGCGGCGCCGAATATGTCGTGAACTTCCTGCCCAAGCTGCGGATCGAGATCGCGGTCGCTTCCGACATCGCCGACAAGGCGGTCGAGGTGATCACGGCAAGCGCCCGCACCGGCCAGATCGGCGACGGCAAGATTTTTGTCACACCGATCGATCATGCGCTGCGCATCCGCACCGGCGAAACCGACAGCGACGCGCTCTGACGGGCTTTCACGGCATCAACACAGCGGCGCTCCAAGACACCGCGTGAAGACATCGCATCAAGACATCTTATTTCGATAACAGGCTGGGGAAACATCATGGGGGTTCTGCCACGTCACGCGGCTCGCGCTGCGGCGACCTTTTCGATCGCATCATTGTTGGTATCGCTGGTGACGCCGGCCCTGGCCGCTGAACCGTCCGGCATCAATGCTGCCGATACCGCATGGATGATCGCCGCCACCGCGCTGGTGCTGATGATGACCATCCCGGGCCTGGCGCTGTTCTATTCCGGTATGGTGCGCAAGAAGAACGTGCTGGCGACGATGGCGCAGAGCCTGGCCGCCGTGGCGCTGATTTCAGTTCTCTGGGTCGCGTTCGGCTATTCGCTGGCGTTCGTCGGCGACGGTCCGTGGCTCGGGACGCTGGATCGCTGGTTTCTCGCCGGCATGAAGATGGATGACGTCAACCCGGCGGCGAAGACGATTCCGGAAGCGCTGTTCATGCTCTACCAGATGACGTTTGCGATCATCACGGTGGCGCTGGTGGCGGGTGCTGTGGCCGACCGCATGCGGTTCTCGGCCTACCTGCTGTTTTCGGTCGGCTGGTTCATGTTCGTCTATGTGCCGCTGGCGCACTGGGTCTGGGGCGGCGGCTTCCTCGCCACCATGGGTGTGCTGGATTTTGCCGGCGGCCTCGTGGTGCATCTGTCCGCCGGCATCGGCGGCCTGGTCGCGGCCAAGGTGATGGGCAAGCGTCATGGTTACGGCTCGGAAAATCTGGCGCCGTTCGATCTGTCGCTGGCGGTGATCGGCACCGGCATGCTGTGGGTCGGATGGTTCGGCTTCAATGGCGGCTCGGCGCTGTCAGCCAGTCCCCGCGCGGTGATGGCGATCACGGCGACGCACCTTGCCGCCTGCGCCGGCGCGCTGACCTGGGCCGCCATCGAATGGTCGACCCGGCGCAAGCCATCCGTGCTCGGCATGATCTCCGGCGCGGTGGCGGGGCTGGGCACCATCACGCCCGCTTCGGGCTTCGTCGAGCCCTGGCATGGCATCGTCATTGGCGTGATCGCCGGCCTGCTCTGCTTCTGGGCCTGCACCAGCCTGAAGCAGCGCCTCGGCTACGACGATTCGCTCGACGTCTTCGGGGTTCATGGCATCGGCGGCATGACCGGCACGTTGCTGGCCGGCGTGTTCGCGACCGCCGCGATCGGCGGCACCTCCGGCCTGCTCGAGGGCAATGGGCGGCAATTGCTGATCCAGTTCTATGGCGTCGCGGTCACCCTGCTGTGGTCGGGCGGCATGACCTTCGTGCTGCTGAAGCTGGTTGGCGCCTTCGTGCCGCTGCGGGTTTCGCTGCAACAGGAGATGGAAGGCCTGGATATTTCGCAGCATGGCGAGGCGCTTCAATAGGCTTCTCTACCTAAATACCTGAAAGTTGCCCGCCCCATGGGCACGATTATGTCCGCAGTCTGTCCTGCCTCATAACTGAGCAGGCATGGCTAGGCTTTAGGCGCGGCGGAATAGCGCAGGTCGGGCCGATTCCCGAAAAGCCCGAAAAGGCCCGCGTTCATAATCCGTTAGGGAATGCGGCCGATCTGGCACGGCATTTGATTCTATCTGGTCTGGCTGTGCCCGCGTAGTGAACTTCTCCGCGTGGTGAACCTCAGTCGAGAACGCCCGGTCGTGTCTGGTCCGGGCCCAAGCGGGGATAGGACCCATGAAAATTGTTATGGCGATCATCAAGCCATTCAAACTCGAAGAAGTCCGGGACGCCCTGACCGCCATTGGCGTTCACGGTCTCACGGTGACGGAAGTCAAGGGATATGGCCGGCAGAAAGGCCATACGGAAATCTATCGCGGTGCCGAATACGCCGTGAGCTTCCTGCCCAAGATCAAGATCGAGGTCGCGATCGCCTCGGACCAGGTCGACAAGACCATCGACGCCATCACCACGGCGGCCAAAACCGGACAGATCGGCGACGGCAAGATCTTCGTCATCAACCTCGACCATGCGGTCCGCATCCGCACCGGCGAGGCCGATGCCGCGGCCCTTTGATTTCGCGCTCAACCTTACACTCAGGAGTACAACAAATGACGTTCAAACGTCCCTATAGCGCGGGATTGGCGGCCTTCGCAGTCGGCCTGCTCGCCGCAACCTCTGCTTATGCCGAGGCAACCGTCAACAAGGGCGACAATGCCTGGATGATGACATCGACGGTGCTGGTGCTGTTGATGACGATCCCCGGTCTTGCGCTGTTCTATGGCGGCCTGGTCCGCTCCAAGAACATGCTCTCGGTGTTGGCGCAGGTGTTCTACACCGTCTGCATCGTCACCATCATCTGGGTGCTGTACGGCTACAGCCTGGCCTTCACCGGCGGCTCCGACTTCATCGGCGGCTTCTCCAAGGCCTTCCTGAAGATCGCGCCGGAAGGCAAGACGATCCTCGATGCGCAGGTCGCGACCTTCACCGCCGATGTCAACATCACGGAGCTGATCTATATCTGCTTCCAGATGACGTTCGCGGCGATCACCCCCGCCCTCATCGTCGGCGCGTTCGCCGAACGCATGAAGTTCGCGGCGGTAGCCCTGTTCGTCCCGCTCTGGGTCACCCTGATCTATCTGCCGATCGCGCACATGGTCTGGTACTGGGCTGGACCGGACGCGATCACCGCGGCGCTCAAGGCCGTGGAAACCGCAGCCGACGGCGCTGCCAAGACGGCTGCGACCGCCGCCTTCGAAACGGCGAAGACCGCGTTTGCGGACGACGCCGGCTGGATCTTCAAGAAGGGCGCGCTCGATTTTGCCGGTGGCACCGTGGTGCACATCAACGCCGGCATCGCCGGTCTCGTCGGTGCGATCCTGATCGGCAAGCGTACCGGTTACGGCAAGGACCTGATGGCTCCGCACTCGCTGACCATGACCATGATCGGCGCCTCGCTGCTCTGGGTCGGCTGGTTCGGCTTCAACGCCGGATCGAATCTCGAAGCCTCGGGCGGCGCCGCGCTCGCCATGACCAACTCCTTCGTCGCAACTGCGGCGGCGGCGCTGGCCTGGATGTTCGCGGAATGGATCATCAAGGGCCATCCCTCGCTGCTCGGCGCATTGTCGGGCGCGGTGGCCGGACTTGTCGCGGTCACGCCTGCGGCCGGCTTTGCCGGTCCGATGGGAGCGATCGTGCTCGGTCTGGTGGTCGGCGTGGTCTGCCTGTTCTTCTGCACCGTGATCAAGAACGCGCTCGGCTATGACGACGCGCTCGACGTGTTCGGCGTTCACTGCGTCGGCGGCATCGTCGGCGCGCTCGGCACCGGCATCCTGGTGAATCCGGCTCTCGGCGGCACCGGCGTCATGGACTACACGATCGGCAAGATCGCCGAATACGATCTGGTCGCGCAGATGACGTCGCAGTTCTGGGGCGTCGCCACCACGCTGGTGTGGTCGGGCATCGGCTCGGCGATCCTGTTCAAGGTCGTCGATGTGATCGTAGGCCTCCGCGCCACCGTCGAGGTGGAACGCGAGGGTCTCGACATCACCGAACACACCGAGCGCGCCTACAACATGTGAGGTCTCCCGGGGCGCGATCTCACGAGGTCGCGCCCAGAACTACGGTTTGGGCACATACCCGGCAATGCCCCGACCGTCGAGGGGCTCCAGCGCAAGCTGGGGCCCCTTTCTTTTTGCCGCCTAAGACCGCGCCACGGAATAACAGGAACCAGCCGACGGACGGCTGCGTGTTGACGCGGGAGGAAATGATCTGTTTGTTTCCGGACCGGTGAACCAGATGGGCGAACTGCCACGCAGCGGCTAAAGATACGCCCTCGCCGTCGAATCGCTCGCTGCCGCAGAACAAGAAACGAAGGGTAGAAACACCTATGGAAGCCCACGCCAGCAACGCGTCCGGTTCGGCCGGCAAATGGTCGCCTTCATCAGACGCCAGCGATATCGTGAAAAGCATCCATGCGATGCTGCATCCGCGCAACATCGTGCTGGTCGGCGCCACCGACAAGCCCGGCAACTATGCCGAGCGGATCTGGAACAACCTGGTCAAGTACAAGTTCGCCGGCGGCCTCTATCCGGTCAATTCGAAGCGCGAAACCATCTGGGGCGTTCCCTGCTACAAGGATTTTGCCAGTCTCCCGGACAAGCCCGACCATGTGCTGGTGCTGGTGCCGGCGCGTTTCGCGGTGCAGGTGATTCGCGACGCCGCAGCAGCAGGCGCCCGTTCCGCCACCATCGTCACCTCGGGCTTCAGCGAATTGCAGGACGATGAAAGCCAGCGGCTGGCGGTCGAGCTGAAGCAGGCGGTCAAGGAAACCGGCCTCGCCGTCACCGGCCCGAACTGCCTCGGCAATCTCAGCGCCGGAGAAAACCTGTTCACCAATATCGACGACCGCATCGTCACGATGGAGCCAGGTCCCGTCGCGATCGCCGGCCAGTCCGGCGCGATCGTGATGGCGATCCGCCAGGCGCTGGAGGATCGCGGCGTAGGCGTCGGCTACATGGTGACGACCGGCAACGAAACCGGCCTCGAAACGCCCGACCTGATGAGCTATTTCGCCGCCGATCCCAGTGTCCGCGTGATCGTGGTCTATCTGGAGGGGGTGCGTAATACCAAGGTGTTCCGCGAAGCCTGCAAGGCCGCGCGCGCCGCCGGCAAGCCGGTGATCGCGCTCAAGCTCGGGGCCTCGGAGGGCGGACGCGCCGCCGCCATGGCCCATACCGGCGCGCTGGCCGGTTCGATCGAGACGTTTGATGCCATCTCGACCCGGGAGGGCGTGATTCGCGTCCGTGGCCTCGATGAGCTGATCGAAACCACCGAATGCTTCGTTCACGCCGACCCGCCGAAGAGCAACCGGCTCGCCGCGGTATCGTTGTCCGGCGGCAA
>CALROE020000256.1:0-5719 GCA_943369715.1 Bradyrhizobium ivorense | reverse complement strand
CCGCCGGTCTCGGCGCAAAACCCCTGCATCGGCGTCAGTTTTGTAATTCGCAAGCCCATGGTGCGGACGATCCGCCAGCCGCCCATCAGGGTGCCCAGCGCCATCGCCGCCTGGCACGACAGCACCACCCAGAACGGCACCGAGAATTCGCTGCCGAGGTGGCCCTGCGAATAGAGCAGCACCGCGATGATGCCCATGGTCTTTTGCGCGTCGTTGCCGCCATGTCCGAGCGAATACAGCGAGGCCGAGACGAATTGCAGGATCCGGAAGGCGCGATCGACCGCGAACGGCGTCGAACGCACCGAGGCCCAGGACACGATCGCGACCAGTACCAGGGCGAGCAAAAAGCCAACCAGCGGCGACAGTACGATCGCGAGCAACGTCTTCGTCAGGCCGGTCCAGACCGCCGCCGATAATCCCGCCTTGGCCATTCCGGCCCCGACAAGGCCCCCGATCAAGGCGTGCGAGCTGGAGGACGGGATTCCCAGTCCCCAGGTGATCACGTTCCAGACGATGGCGCCGACCAGCGCCCCGAAGATTACCTGGGCATCGATGATGCTGGGCTCGATGATTCCGGTGCCGATGGTGTTGGCGACATGCAGCCCGAACACCAGGAAGGCGATGAAGTTGAAGAACGCCGCCCACAGCACCGCGTATTGCGGGCGCAGCACCCTTGTCGATACGATCGTCGCGATCGAATTGGCGGCGTCGTGCAACCCGTTGAGGAAGTCGAACAGCAGCGCGACTGCGATTAACCCGACCAGAATCGGAAGACCTAGCGTGGCGTCCACTGCGCGGCCCTGCCCTATACCTGTTCGATCACGATGCTGTTGATCTCGTTCGCGACGTCGTCGAAGCGATCCGAAACTTTTTCCAGATGCTTGTAGATCTCGGAGCCGACGATGAAATCCATCGTGTTGGCATTGCGGTGCTTGAGGTACAATTCCTTCAGCCCGATATCGTGGAGGTCGTCGATGCGGCCTTCCAGCTTGCCGATCTCCTCGGTGATGGCGGTCAGCATCGCGACATTCTCGCCGATCGACTGCATCAGTGGCAGCGCCTTGCCGACCAGATTGGCGCACTCGACCAGCAGCGTTCCCATCTCGCGCATCGGCGGCTCGAAGGTGCGGACCTCGAACAGAATCACCGCCTTGGCGGTCTGCTGCATCTGGTCGATGGCGTCATCCATCGAGGTGATCAGGTTCTTGATGTCGCCGCGGTCGAACGGCGTGATGAAGGTCCGGCGCACCGCGGTGAGCACCTCGCGGGTGACGTTGTCGGCGTCGTTTTCGAACTGGTTGACCCGCTGGCAGAACACCGGGGTTTCCTCGCCGCCGCGCAGCATGCCCTGCAACGCCAGTGCGCCCTGCACGCAGACCTGGGAATGCTGGGCAAAGAGCTCGAAAAACCGTTCTTCCCGGGGAAGAAAGGCGCGAAACCAGCGCATCAGCATAGGCTTATATCCATCGTCGCAGAAATGGCTGGCCAAGCCGGCCCGTCACGCTGGTGTCATAAACCATTTTACAGGCCAAGCGCCTAGCGACCGGCGCCCGAAACCGGGTCATCCACCGCTTTATAGGGCCGGAAAATCCGGCGAAAACGCCCCGCTCAGAGCGATCGCCGGAAATAATGCGCGATCTCGCCGACCACACCGCGGCGGAAGGTCAGCACGCAGACCACGAAAATCACGCCCTGAATCACCGTCACCCACTGTCCGAAACCGGCCAGATATTGCTGCATGGCGATGATCACGAAGGCGCCGACCACCGGACCGAACACGGTGCCGAGGCCTCCGACCAGCGTCATCAGCACGATTTCGCCCGACATCGTCCAGTGCACGTCGGTGAGCGAGGCATTCTGGGCCACGAACACTTTCAGCGAACCGGCGAAACCGGCGAGCGTCCCGGACAGGATATAGGCCAGCAGCTTGTACTGGTCGGTCTTGTAACCCAGTGAAATCGCGCGCGGCTCGTTCTCGCGGATGGCTTTCAGCACCTCGCCGAACGGCGAGTTGATGGTGCGAAAGATCAGCAGAAATCCGCCGAGGAACCCGACCAGGATGACGTAGTAAAGCACGGTCGGCTTGGCGAGGTTGAAAATTCCGAACAGGTAGCCCTGCGGGATGCCCTGGATGCCGTCTTCGCCATGGGTGAATGGCGTCTGCAGATAGATGAAATACAACAGCTGCGACAGCGCCAGCGTGATCATCGAGAAGTAGATGCCCTGCCGGCGAATGGCGACGACGCCGGTGATGACGCCGATTCCGGCCGCGCCTGCGGTGCCGATCAGGATTCCGAGCTCGGGCGATACGCCCCAGACCTTCAGCGCATGCGCGGTGAAGTAGCCGGCGCTGCCCAGAAACATCGCGTGGCCGAACGACAGCAGGCCACCGTAGCCGATCAGCAGGTTGAAAGCGCAGGCCAGCAGCGCGAAACACAACGCCTGCATGACGAAGAACGGGTAGATGCCGGTCAGCGGCACCGCCGCCAGCAGCGCCGCCATCACGGCGAACACGATCATCTCGTCGCGAATGCTGCGCGGGCCTGCCGGCAAGGTATCGTCGGTCAATACGCTCATGTTGTCGCCCGTCCCGTCAGTCCCGTCGGTTTCACCAGCAGCACCAGCACCATCAGCACAAAGACCACGGTATTGGAGGCTTCGGGGTAGAAGTATTTCGTCAGTCCCTCGATCACGCCGAGCGCGAAGCCGGTGATGATCGAACCCATGATCGAGCCCATGCCGCCGATCACCACCACCGCGAACACCACGATGATGAGGTCCGCACCCATCAGCGGCCGCACCTGGTTGATCGGCGCCGACAGCACGCCGGCCAGCGCGGCCAGACCGACGCCGAGCCCGTAGGTCAGCGTGATCATCCGGGGCACGTTGATGCCGAAGGCTCGCACCAGCGTCGGATTTTCGGTGGCGGCGCGCAGATTGGCGCCGAGCCGCGTCTTTTCGATCAGATACCAGGTGGCGATGCAGACGATCAGCGAGAACACCACGACCCAGCCGCGATAGATCGGCAGGAACATGAAGCCGAGGTTCATGCCGCCCTTCAGTTCATCGGGGATCGCATAGGGCAATCCCGACGAGCCGAAATAGTTCTGGAAGATGCCCTGGACGATCAGCGCGATTCCGAAGGTCAGCAACAGCCCGTAGAGATGATCGAGCCCGGCCAGCCATTGCAGCATGGTCCGCTCCAGGATCATGCCGAAAATGCCGACCGCGATCGGCGCGATGATCAGCGCCGGCCAGTATCCGATGCCCATGACGTTGAGCAGGAAATAGGCGCAGAACGCGCCCATCATGTAGACCGCGCCGTGCGCGAAATTGATGATGTTGAGCATCCCGAAGATCACGGCGAGCCCAAGGCTCAACAGCGCATAAAACGAGCCGTTGATCAGTCCCACCAGAAGCTGTGCGTAGAGAGCCTGCATCGATCGATCTTTCGAAACTCAATCTTCTGTAAACGTGGAGCGAAAACCCGCCGGCGCCAGGCGCCGGCGGGCGGCCGTTGTTACTTCTTTACCAGCGGACAGGCGCTTTCCGAAAGCGGCCGGAACGCCTGCTCACCGGGGGTAGTTCCGATCAGCTTGTAATAGTCCCAGGGGCCCTTGGATTCCGCGGGCTTCTTGACCTCGAACAGATAGGCTGGGTGGATCTTGCGGCCGTCGGCGCGAATCGAGCCCTTGCCGAACAAGGGATCGTCGGTCGGCGCTTCCTTCATCTTGGCCACCACCTTGACGCCGTCATGCGGGTTGCCGCCCATCGCTTCGAGCGTCTTGAAGTAGTGGACCAGGCCCGAATACACGCCCGCCTGCACCATCGAAGGCATCGCCTTGCTCTTGGTGCGCTCGGAAAAGCGCTTCGAGAACGCGCGGGTGCCGTCGTTCAGGTCCCAATAGAATGTCTCCGTAAAACTCAGGCCCTGCGCCACCTTCAGACCGAGCGAGTGAACGTCGGTAATGAACAGCAGCAGTCCGGCGAGCTTCTGCCCCCCCGCGACGATGCCGAATTCCGACGCCTGCTTGATGGTGTTGGTGGTGTCGCCACCGGCATTCGCCATGCCGATGATCTTGGCCTTCGACGCCTGCGCCTGCAGCAGGAACGAGGAGAAGTCCGACGAGTTCAAGGGATGCTTGACGCCCCCGATCACCTTGCCGCCCGCTTTCACCACCACGGCGGTGGTGTCGCGCTCCAGCGCGTGGCCGAAAGCGTAGTCCGCGGTGAGAAAGTACCAGGTATCGCCGCCGGCCTTCACCAGGGCCTGGCCGGTGCTGTTGGCCAGCATGTAGGTGTCGTAAACCCAGTGAATCGTGTTCGGCGAGCACTGCGCATTGGTGAGATCCGACGACGCCGCGCCGGTATTGATCATGATGACGTTCTTTTCCTTCACCAGGTTGTTGACCGCCAGCGCAACGCCGGAGTTCAGCACGTCCATGAAGATATCGACCTTGTCGACGTCGATCCATTGTCGCGCGGTGTTGACGGCAATGTCGGGCTTGTTCTGATGGTCGGCGGAAATCACGTCGATCTTCCAGCCCTTGGCCGCAAGCCCGGAATCTTCCACCGCCATCTGGGCCGCGAGCGTGGAGCCCGCGCCGCCGAGGTCGGAGTAGAGACCCGAATTGTCGGTCAGTACGCCGATCTTGATGGTTTTATCCTGCGCAAGCGCGGCGCTGCTCGCGCCAAACGCCAGCGCGGTGCCAAGCAATAATGCCGAGATTCTGTTTTTCATGAATATCTCCGTGGCTCGTGCTTGAAGACGTCGTTCAGACGCCGAGATAGGTGTGAAGCTTGTCCATATTGGCTTGCAGATCCGAGTTCGCAAAACCGTCGATCACCTTGCCATGCTCGACGATGTAGTAGCGGTCCGCGACGGTCGCCGCGAACCGGAAGTTCTGTTCGACCAGGAGGATCGTAAAACCCTCGTTCTTGAGGCGCGCGATGGTGTGGCCGATCTGCTGGATGATGACCGGGGCCAGCCCCTCGGTCGGCTCGTCCAGCATCAGGAACCGGGCGCCGGTGCGCAGGATCCGGGCGATCGCCAGCATCTGCTGCTCGCCGCCCGACAGCTTGGTGCCCTGGCTGTTGAGCCGTTCCTTCAGATTCGGAAACAGGTCGAAGATCTGGTCCAGCGACAGCCCGCCCGGGCGCACCACTGGCGGCAGCAGCAGGTTTTCGCGCACGTCGAGGCTGGCGAAAATCCCCCGCTCCTCCGGACAGAAGGCGACGCCCATGCGCGCGATCTTGTCCGACGAGGTTCGCGTGATGTCCTGGCCGCCGAAACGGATCGAGCCGGTGCGCTTGCCGATGATGCCCATCACCGATTTCAGCGTGGTGGTCTTGCCCGCCCCGTTGCGCCCGAGCAGCGTGACCACCTCGCCGGCGTTCACGTTGAAATTGATGCCGTGAAGGATGTGGGACTCGCCGTACCAGGCTTCGAGATTCTGCACTGTCAGCACCGGCGTCGCTGCGTCGGACTTCGTCGCGGCGACATCGGCCATCTTCAAATCAGTCATGCCCCGCTCCCAGATACGCTTCCTTGACGCGCTCGTCCTTGGTGAGTTCGGCGTAATTGCCTTCCGCCAGCACCTGTCCGCGCGTCAACACCGTGATGATGTCGGACAGATTGGCCACGACGCTGAGATTATGTTCGACCATCAGGATGGTGTAGTTCTTCGAGAGGCGCTTGATCAATGCGGTGATCTTGTCG
>CALROE020000255.1:0-5722 GCA_943369715.1 Bradyrhizobium ivorense | reverse complement strand
CGTTCGGCGTGGTCTATCTGGCCTATCCGCTCGCCGCCGGCTTCGCGCTGATCGGGCCGTTCGTGGCGATCGGCCTGTATGAAGTCAGCCGCCGGCGCGAGGCCGGTGAGGCGGTCACGATCTCCGGCATCTGGGCCATGGTGAGGTCGCGCAGCGATCTCGGCTGGATGGCGTTCGTCACCTTGTTCATCTTCCTGATCTGGATGTTCCAGGTGCGTCTGCTGATCGCGCTGCTGCTCGGACTCAATGCCTCGCTCGCGACCCTGCCGCAATTCATCTCGGTGGTGCTCACCACCACCGAGGGGCTGATGTTTCTCGCCATCGGCAATGCGGTCGGAGCGGCGCTGTCGCTGATACTGTTCTCGCTGACGGTGGTGTCGTTCCCGTTGCTGCTCGACCGCGACGTCGATTTCGTCACGGCGATGGTCACCAGCGTGCGCGCGGTGGTAGCGAGCCCGCTGCCGATGATCGGATGGGCCACCGTCATCGTCGTCCTGCTGATCGTCTCCGCGCTGCCGTACTTCCTCGGCCTGCTGGTGACGCTGCCGGTGCTCGGCCACGCCACCTGGCATCTCTACCGGCGGATCGTCGAGCCGGTGCCCGATTAGGACAGCAGCCCGTGCCGCCGTTCAGTCCGCCTCCAACACCGAACGCAGCATCAATGCCAGATCGTGCCGCCGGAACGGCTTGTTCAAGATCCGCACGTCGGGCCGGTCAGCCGATTTGACCGGATGTTCGCTGTAGCCGGAGGTGAAGAGAACCTTGAGTCCGGGGCGCAGGCGCGACGCTTCGTCGGCGAGCTGCGGCCCGAACAGGCCGCCGGGCATCACGACATCGGTGAACAGCAGGTCGATTTGCCCCGGCCGGCGCAACACCTCGAGCGCTGCCGGCCCATTGGGCGTCACGATGACGCGATAGCCAAGTGCCTTCAGCTCGTTCTTCACATACGCGCGCACCATGTCGTCATCCTCGACAAGGAGAATGGTCTCGCGGCCCGCCGGCGTGGTGATCGGGTTGATGGGTCTCGAGCCGGTCGCATCAGGCGCGCCGACCCGGGGAAAGAACAGCGTGATGGCCGTGCCGTGCCGCGGCTTGGAATCGATCTTCATCGACCCGCCGGATTGCTGTGCAAAGCCGTACACCATGCTCAGGCCGAGACCGGTGCCTTTGCCGACCTCCTTGGTGGTGAAGAACGGCTCGAAGGCGCGGGCGGCCACCTCCGCGGTCATGCCGCTGCCGGTATCCGTCACCGCAACCATCACATAGTCCCCTGGCCGGGCGTCGCTGTTTCGCTCCGCATAGGCCTTGTCGAGCGACGCATTGCGGACCTCGACCGTCAGCTTGCCGCCGTTGGGCATGGCGTCGCGCGCGTTGAGTACCAGGTTGAGCAGCGCGGACGCCAATTGCCCCGGATCGACGCTGGCCAGCCACAGCCCCCGATCGAGCAGGAACTCACACTCGATATGTTCGCCCAGGGTTCGCTGCAGCAATTGCTCCATGCCGAGAATTTGTCGGCCGATGTCGATGTCCTTCGGCATCAAGGGCTGCTTGCGCGAGAACGCCAGCAGGCTCCTCGTCAGTTCGGCGCCACGTTCGGCGGCCATGACGATGCCTTCGGCGAAGGAGCGCAATTCGGCATGTGCCGCCAGCTTCTCGGCGATGTATTCCGCATTGCCCAGGATCACGGTCAGGAGGTTGTTGAAGTCGTGCGCGACGCCGCCGGTGAGTTGACCCATCGCCTCCATTTTCTGGGACTGGCGGAGCTTTTGATTGAGATCGTCGATCGCGGCGCGCTGGCGTTCGAGCGATTCGGCGGTGCCGTTGAGCAGGGTCATCAGCCCGCCGAGTTCGCCGCGCGGATGGGGCGGCGCGATCCGCGTGTCCAAATCGCCCTGTCCGAGTTTCGTCGCCATCGCGGCGAGGCGTCCGACCTGGCGACCGATACCCATTGTTGCGAGGATCCATACGCCACCGAGCAGCACAAGCACGGCGGCTGCCAGAATCGCCGTGTCCTCGTAAAGACGGCGGTTGGCGGCAGCAACCAGACTGTCCTTGGGCAGTCCGACCATGATGTGAAGTTCGGCATCCCGGCTCGTTGACGAGCGGGCGGCGGACCAGACGTAAGTCCGGCCGTTCGCATCGGTCGTCTCGCGAAAGGGCTCGCCGTCCGGAGCGGCCGCAAACCGGAACAGTTCGGAGCTCGCGATCGAGGCTCCCGCGGACCCGGTCTGATATTTTCCCGGATAAGTGACGAGGACTGTCCCATTTTTGTCGACGAGCAGGATTTCCCCGGCGCCGGCGTCTTCGCTCGCGAGGCGTTTGTGATGTTGCTCCGCGAATTTCTGCAGATTGAACGACGCGAGCAGAACGAATTTCAACTCGCCGGATTCCGAGCGTACGGGATATGCGATCTGCAGCACCGATATCCCCGTCAGCCGGCCGAACACGGGCTGCAGCGTGACGATCCCGGTCGCGACCCGGGCCTGCCTGAAATATTCGCGATCCCGCAGGTCGAGGCTGCGGTCACTCCGCAGCGAGTCGCAGAACAGGCTGCCGTCAGGATCGATGGTCAATATTCCGGTGAACTGCGGATATTCCTCGCGCACGGCGGAAAGGAAAGCCGAACACGCCGCCCTGTCCCTGGTGTCGAGGTCGCGGGCGCGCGCCAGGCCGTAATGCAGCTGGGCGGTGCCCTGGATTTTTTCGTCAAGGTCGCTCGAAATATCGTTGGCTGTTGCCGACAGGTTGACCAGCGCGGTGTTGATTTCGCTCGTGCGGTTCTGGACAAAGCGCAGTCCGACGAGGACAGCCGGCACCAGCATGGCCACGATCACCAATATCAGCAGCCGGGTGCGCAGGCTCATCAGTCCGTCATTTCCGTGATCAAATCAGGCAGTTTGCTGCGATCGCATAATGTGCGGCGCTTGTATGCAGTCAGTCCAAAGGAACCGATCAAAAATGCCGGGACAGAAAGAGGCGGCACGATTCCTGATGGACTTGTACTGGAATATCCCAAAGGAAGTCTACAGAGTTTACCGGGAGCGCATCGGATCAGGGCGCGGCGGGTGAGGCGCGGTCGAAGAGGTAGCTTCTCCGAGGGGATATGGTGGTGCATAATCAAATCGTCGTTTGATCTTCCGCGCAGGTTTAATCATGTCCCTCAACCTCTATCTCGCCTTTGTCGCCGCCTGCATCGGGCTGGCGCTGGTTCCTGGTCCTGTCGTCACGCTGGTGCTGGCCAATGGACTGCGCTACGGCACGTCAGCGGCGCTGGTCAACATCGCCGGCGTGCAAGCGGGCCTTGCGATCGTGATCGGCATAGTCGCGGTCGGGCTGACGTCGCTGATGGCGACGATGGGCTACTGGTTCGACTGGGTGCGGTTTGCCGGCGCGGCCTACCTGGTCTGGCTCGGCATCAAGCTGATCCGCAGCCCGGTCGAGGGCGTCGATGCCGATGCGCCGCCGCCGCCGCCACGCGGCGGCTTCTTCCTGCAGGGTTTTGTGGTGTTGCTGTCCAATCCCAAGGTGCTGGTGTTCTTCGGCGCGTTCATTCCGCAGTTCGTCGACATGAACAAGGACCATTTCTCGCAGGTGGCGCTGCTCGGCCTGACCTTCATGGTGACCGGCGCGTTCACCGATTCGATCTACGCGGTGCTGGCCGGCCGCGCGCGGCTGTTCTTCTCGGCGGAGCGCACCCGGCTGGTGTCGCGCATCTCCGGCGGCTTCATGGTCGGCGGCGGCATCTGGCTGGCGCTGACGCGGGCGCGGTAGATCCGTCCCGTCGTTCCCCTCATTGAACCGATCGGCATCCCGGCGCGTCCAAGGGACGGGCGGTGTTCATCGCCCGCTTTTCCCTCAAGGAAACATTTCGTGCCTGACTTGCCGTGGTTCGTCTATGCGATGCTGCTGGCGCCGCTCGGGCTCATTCTCGTCGCCGCCGTCTACAAGACCCTGCAGGTCCGCGCCGCGCGCGATTGGCCGTCGACGCCGGGCAGGGTGGTGGTCTCGACCTCCGAATTGCGCGACGTTGGGGTGATCGACAGCGAGCGGGAAGGCGGCCGCAAGCTCGAGCAGCGCAATTTCGCGAATATCGTCTACGAATATTCGGTCAGCGGCCAGAAGCTGCGCAACAACCGCGTCAGCATCGGCGAGGACCGCGGCAATTTCCAGGTCGCCGAAACCATCGCGAAGTATCCGGTCGGCACGATTGTGACGGTCTATTACAATTCGCGGCATCCGCGCGAGGCGGTGCTGGAGCGCGACCTGCCGCAGGGCCTGTGGGGCTGCCTCGGGATCGCCACTGTTATCGCGGTCGTCGGCGTGTTCGGCGCCTCGATCGGGCTCACGGGCATCCTGGAATGGGTCAGTGCGCGAGTGGCCAATCCGCAGATGTCGGTGCCGGCGGTGGCGCTGGCCGGCTTCGGCCTGGTCGCGGCGTTGTTCGCGCTGGTGCTGCACCGCCAGTCGGCACTGGCGAAAACCTGGCCGGTGGTCCCGGGAGTGATCAAACTGTCCGGCCTCGACGAATATCGCGCAGCACCCGATGACAGCGGCCGTCGCGGCTCGGTCATGTATGAGCGAAAGGTGTCCTACGCCTATAAATTCAATGACGTTGCCTACAGCGCCGAACACGCCAGCTTCTCCAGCAACACCAAAGCAACGTCGCGATGGGTGCTGCGGCTGTTCGGGATGGATTTTCAGGACGGCGCCAGCGTCAAGGTTTGGGTCAATCCGGTCAATCCGTCGGAAGCGACGCTCAATCCGGGCGTGCCGTTCGGTTGGCTGTTGTGGCTGATCGCGCTGGGATTGTGGGCGGGCGCGCATTGGATCGCGACGGCCGGCTAGAGCGGCGCTGAATGAGCCCATTGCGTCTTTGACTGTTTACCAGCAGAGTCCAGACTGCATTTGGCCTGGGGGTAGTTTTCATGCGCATCAGTTGGCGAGTAGCCGCCGTTGCGTTTTTGTCGATTTCAATTGGCTCGGTTGCATTGTTCGCCGACGAGGTCGGGCGGCATGGACCTGAGCTGGACATGTTCGCGTCGATGACGGGCAAGTGCACCACGCTAAAAGTAGCGGAACGCGACTTCTCATGCACTTCCGTTGCCTTTTCCCACAGCCCCGGCGGCCGATCCGGCTTCATTGTTCCTGTAAACGATCCGGACGATGATAGTAACATCATCACGTTCTCGGGCGAAAACGCCAGGCGCGTGCAGGATAATCTGTACGAACTGTCGATCGACCAGATGCTTCTGAAATCCAGGCACCGGCCCAACGTCGGCGGGTTTTGGATACCTTCCGTCGAACCCGCGACGGGAACGTGCAGGCAAACCGGGAGTTTGGCGACCCAACGGGTGTCGAGCGTCTCCTGTACTGCGACTAACGGAGATGGGAAGACCTATGAATTCCAGTTTGAGTCGGATGGCTCGCCTATCCGGGTGCTGAAGATAACGGTAGTCGAAGCGGGCGATCCAGCCGCCGAAGCGCGCCGGGCCAAGTCGCTCGCCACCCATATGGCGCAGCTCAAGTGCCGGCAGATGGCTGTTGTTCAAGGTGTGCTGCCGAGGGACCGCACGGCCTTCATTCTTCAGTGCATGGAGGAATAACGGCCATGAACTGGCGGCCGGGCAACTTGCAGGCGACCTTTCGATGCCGCTTCGAATCCGGGGACCGGCAACGCATTCTCCAGGACGTCATCTCCGCCCGGTCAATCAGCGCTTCTTCC
>CALROE020000254.1:0-5726 GCA_943369715.1 Bradyrhizobium ivorense | reverse complement strand
CCGAGGCCGTCATTCAGCGGCTGACCCGCTTCACCCGCCCGATCAACTATCTGGGATTGCCGTCGCTTTCGATTCCCACGGGCTTCACCAAGGGCGGCCTGCCGGTCGGCATGCAACTGGTCGGCCGCTCGTTCGATGAGGCCATGATCCTGCGCATCGGCGCGGCGTTCCAGCGCGCCACCGATTTCCACGACAAGGTGCCAATCTAAACCATGAGCAATCTCGTCGAGATCAGGAACCTCAACATTCGCTTTTCCGGCGAGCGCACCGTGCATGCCGTCAACGACCTCAGCCTCACGCTGGGCGAGGGCGAGGTGCTCGGCCTGCTCGGCGAGTCCGGCTCGGGCAAGAGCGTGACACTGCGCGCGCTGATGCGGCTGTTGCCGAAAAAGCGAACGCAGATTTCCGGCAGCGTGCAGGTGCTGGGGCGCGACGTGCTGGCGCTGAATGATGAGGAGCTGTCCGCGTTTCGCGGCCAGACCGTCTCGATGATTTTTCAGGAGCCGGCGCTGGCGCTCGATCCCGTCTACACCATCGGCCAGCAGATTTCCGAAAGCGTGATGCGCCACGAAGGCAAGAGCCACGCCGAGGCGACGGCGCGGGCGCTGGAGATGCTGGAAGTGGTGCGGATTCCCTCCGCCAAGCGAAGGCTCGACGCCTATCCGCACGAGATGTCGGGCGGCATGCGGCAGCGTGCCATGATCGCGCTGGCGCTGGCCTGCAAGCCGAAGATACTGCTCGCGGACGAGCCGACCACGGCGCTGGACGCCACCGTGCAGATCCAGATCCTGCTGCTGCTGCGTGAGCTGCAGCGCGAATTCGGCATGTCCGTCATTTTCGTCACCCACGATATCGGCGTCGCCATCGAAATCTGCGACCGGGTGGCGGTGATGTATGCGGGCCAGATCGTCGAGCAGGGCAAGCTCAGCCAGATCG
This sequence comes from Bradyrhizobium ivorense, assembly GCA_943369715.1. Classification (GTDB taxonomy): domain Bacteria; phylum Pseudomonadota; class Alphaproteobacteria; order Rhizobiales; family Xanthobacteraceae; genus Bradyrhizobium; species Bradyrhizobium ivorense_A. The sequence goes on along the minus strand of CALROE020000254.1, from coordinate 4,790 downwards.
TGCGCACGCCGATCCATCCCTACGCGCGTGGCTTGCTGGCTTCCACCGTCCATGGCGCCAAGCGCGGCCAGCGGCTGGAAACCATCCCGGGGACGCCGCCCTCGCTCGACAAGGCGCCGGTCAATTGCTCGTTCGCGCCACGCTGCACGTTCGCGCAGCCGCGCTGCAGCGAAAGCCTGCCGCCCAATGTGCAGGTGCCGCCGGACCGGATCGCCAGGTGCATTCTGGCCGAGCCGATGGCGGCGGTGACCTAGCGACGAAGCAAGAGCTTTCGCAAGGGCTCCATCAGGACTACGGGCTTTGGTCGGCCTTTCAGGCGTTGACGCGCGGGTCGGCCCATTTCTCGATCTGGGAAGCCCCGATTACCTGCTTGGGCTGATGCGGGTTGAGCGTGCCGGCGCTGGCAGACCAGCCCTTGGCGAGAATCTGCATGGCAAACAGCTTGGCGTCGACCTCGGAGCGGAACGTGCGGGTCGATCGCACCACACCCTCGGCGCTGTCGTCCGTTTTGATGGTCTTGTCGGGCCCGAAGGCCACGTACCAGGTATCAGGTTGTGTCATGGTTGCATAACATCGGTCGCGGCCGAAAGTTCCGATGCGAGGATTCTGCGGCTGGCTCATGGTCAAAAAAGGGCCGCCCCGAAGGACGGCCCCATTCGATGTGATCGTTGCGTTGGTCTGTTACTCGACGATCTCGACGATGCGGCGGGTACGCGGCTCCACCAGGACGGTGCGGCCGTTCACCACGGTGTAGCGATGCTCGCGAACGCCATATTCCGGCGGCACGTCGTAATAGGTGATGCCGTTTTCCGGCAGCACGACGCCGACACGGACGTCTTCGCGATACTGATAGGACGGGCGGCGCTGTTCGACCACGTAGCTGCGAAAGCGCGGACGCTCGTCGATGCCGAGAACGCCGGCCACGCCACCGACGACACCGCCAACGACACCGCCGACCACGGCGCCGACTGGCCCCGCGGCCCGTTCACCGTCACGCGCGCCGCGCTCGATGCCGCCGGGGACGCCCTGGGCGAGGGCCAGCGAAGGAATGGCGAGAACGGCGACAAGCGCAGCGGTTCCGAGAAAACGGCGGATCATGATAGCTCCAGGGTGATTGGGAAGGTGCATGACAACCGGTCGCGAGCCGTTATGTTCCGCCCGTTCGGCTCTCATGGCCCAGCCAGCGCGCCCCTTGCTGTACATGGGGTTGTTTTCGATATTTTTGGCCCGGGACAGCGGCCCCCCTTCGGACAGCGGGCCGCCACTTCGGTTCGGCCGGTTCTCCGCGGCTTCACCCGGCTCTCCCGGAGCCGATCAGCCCGGTCCTCCTCCGTTCGGAGGATGGGCAGGCGCGCTCGCCACCCCCGCGCGCGCGGGTCATTAACGTTTAGGTTAACGCGAGTTACATGGACGCTGGCCGCAAACATCGGTAGAACTGCGCCATTGCACCCCTCGTGAAGAGATCAGAATAGATGGCAGCCGCTCCCGGTGTCCGGCGTTCCGAACTCGGCGCTGCGCTGCGCGCCTGCCGCAACGCTTTCATCGGCGTCGGCCTCATGAGCTGCATGATCAATCTGCTGTATCTGACCGGCTCGATCTTCATGCTGGAGGTCTACGACCGGGTGCTGCCGAGCCGCAGCATTCCGACGCTGGTCGGCCTCGTGATCCTGGCCGGCGGATTATACGTCGCCCAGGGCATCCTCGATCTGATTCGCGGCCGCGTGCTGGTCCGGATCGGCACCTCGCTCGACGAAGCGCTCAATGCCCGGGTGTTCGACACCGTGGTGCGGCTGCCGCTGATGGTGGGCGGCCGCAACGAGGGCCTGCAGCCGCTGCGCGATCTCGACAATGTCCGCTCGTTTCTCTCCAGCATGGGGCCGGGCGCATTTTTCGACCTGCCGTGGCTGCCGTTCTACCTGGCGATCTGTTTCGCCTTCCACACCATGATCGGCCTGACCGCGCTGGTCGGCGCCATCATTCTGGTCACGCTCACCATCATCACCGAATTCATGTCGCGGGCGCCGGCGCGCGAGGCCATGGGCCTCGCGGCGCGCCGCAACGACCTGGCCGCCACCAGCCGGCGCAACGCCGAAGTTCTGGTCGCGATGGGCATGTCCGGCCGGCTGACAAAGCGCTGGAGCGAGGCCAACGAAAAATATCTCGCCGGCAACCAGCGCGCCAGCGACGTCGCCGGCGGTCTCGGCGCCATCGCCAAGGTGATGCGCATGGTGCTGCAGTCCGCGGTGCTCGCGGTCGGCGCCTATCTCGTGATCAACCAGGAAGCCACCGCCGGCGTCATCATCGCGGGCTCGATCCTGAGCGCGCGGGCGCTGGCGCCGGTCGATCTCGCGATCGCTCACTGGAAGGGTTTTGTCGCCGCGCGGCAGAGCTGGCATCGCCTCAACAAGCTCTTGGAAACGCTGCCGGCGCCGACCGAGCAGACACTGCTGCAGAGCCCGTCGAAGCGGCTGTCGGTCGAGGGCGTCAGCATCGTGCCGCCGGGCGATCAGAAGATCATCGTGCAGGACGTGACGTTCGCGCTGGAAGCCGGCAACGGCCTCGGCGTGATCGGGCCGAGCGGATCGGGCAAGTCGTCGCTGATCCGCGCGCTGGTCGGGGTCTGGCAGCCGGTGCGCGGCAAGGTGCGGCTCGATGGCGCCGCGCTCGACCAGTGGTCGAGCGACGTGCTCGGCCGCCACATCGGCTACCTGCCGCAGGACGTCGAACTGTTCGCGGGCTCGGTCGCGCAGAATATCTGCCGCTTCGACCCGCAGGCCACGTCCGACACCATCATCAAGGCCGCCAAGGAAGCCGGCGTCCACGACATGATCATCAAGATGCGTGAGGGCTACGACACCCAGATCGGCGAGCAGGGCACGGCACTTTCGGCCGGTCAGGCGCAGCGCGTGGCGCTGGCGCGGGCGCTGTATGGCGATCCGTTCCTGATCGTGCTCGACGAGCCCAATTCCAATCTCGACACCGAGGGCGACGAGGCGCTGACCCGCGCGGTGCGCGGCGCCCGCGAGCGCGGCGCCATCGTGGTGGTGGTGGCGCACCGGCCGATCGGGATCGAGGCGGTCGACATGCTTTTGGTGCTGAAGGACGGCCGCATGCAGGCCTTCGGGCCGAAGGAAACCGTGCTGGGGCAGGTGCTGCAGCAGCGCGTCGCGTCGCCGTCGCCGATCAAGATCGTCTCCGAAGGGGGAGTTGCCAAGTCATGACCGACAAACCGAAGCGTGGCGCAAAGGCGTCGATCCGGCTGCACATGATCGTCGGCCTGTCCGTCATCCTGCTTCTGGTGGGCGGATTGGGCACCTGGGCCTCGACGGCGCAGATCTCGGGCGCGTTGATCGCGCCGGGACAGATCGTGGTCGAATCCAACGTCAAGAAAGTGCAGCACCCGACCGGCGGCGTGGTCGGCGAGGTGCGCGCCCGCGACGGCATGGCGGTGAAGGCCGGCGACATCGTGGTGCGGCTCGACGACACCGTCACCAAGGCCGGCCTCGCCATCGTCAACAAGGCGCTCAACGGGCTGTGGGCGCGGGCGGCGCGGCTCGAGGCCGAGCAGCGCGGGCTCGACAAGATCACCTTTCCACCGATGCTGCTCGACCGCCCTGATGATCCCGACGCCCAGAACGTGATGGCGAGCGAGAGCAAGCTGTTCGAGGTGCGCACCACCGGTCGCGCCGGACAGAAGTCGCAGCTGCGCGAGCGTGTGTCCCAGCTCAAGGAAGAGATCGCCGGCCTGACCGCCCAGGAGCAGGCCAAGGACAAGGAAATCGTGCTGGTCGAAAAGGAACTGGTCGGGGTCCGCTCGCTCTACGAGCAGCGGCTGGTCCAGATCTCGCGCCTGACCGTGCTGGAGCGCGACGCCGCCCGGCTGTCCGGCGAACGCGCGCAGTACATCGCAGCCAGGGCGCAGGCCCGCGGCAAGATCACCGAAACGGAGCTGCAGATCATCCAGGTCGACAAGGATCTGGTCAGCGAAGTTTCCAAGGATCTGCGCGAGACCAACGACAAGATCGGCGAATTCGTCGAGCGCAAGGTGACGGCCGAAGACCAGTTGCGCCGGGTCGACATCCGCGCCCCGCAGGACGGCATGGTGCTGCAGTCCACCGTTCACACCGTCGGCGGCGTCATCACCGCCGGCGACGCCATCATGATGATCGTGCCGCAGGCCGATGACCTCTCGGTCGAGGCCAAGGTCAACCCGCAGGATATCGACAAGCTGCAGATCGGCCAGAAGACGGTGCTGCGGCTGTCGGCGCTGAACCAGCGCACCACGCCGGAACTGAACGGCGTGGTGTCGCGCGTCTCGCCCGACGTCACCACCGACCAGCGCACCGGCCAGAGCTACTACACCATCCGCGTCTCGATGGCCCCGGCCGAAGTCGCACGGCTCGGCGAGGTCAAGCTGATTCCCGGCATGCCGGTCGAAGCCTTCGTGCAGACCGGCGACCGCACCATGCTGTCCTATCTGATGAAGCCGCTCAGCGACCAGCTGATGCGCTCGTTCCGGGAGCGGTGATTTCGTCGTCCCTGCGAACGCAGAGACCCATAGCCACCGTTTTAGTGGTTGTGCGAAGGCCGTCCAACAGCATCTTTCAACCGAAGCGTCACGGCGTATGGGTCCCCGCGTTCGCGCATAGGCGCTAAAATAGGCTTGCGAGCCGGAATTGTCTGTGATTCTAGCGTGTCATGAGACACGAATCACTTGTGAATGAAGACTGGGCGAACCTCGTCGCGCGGCTTGGCGGCGCGGAAGAGCTCAAGGTTACGGCGCGCGCGAC
>CALROE020000253.1:0-5752 GCA_943369715.1 Bradyrhizobium ivorense | reverse complement strand
ACCTGCCGTGGCGGTTGGGGCGCTGGCGCGGCGTCAACGCGCCTTAAGAGCCGCGGCGATTAGCGCGAGAACCATCGGAAACCGCGCTGCGGCTCGCCGACGTCCCGCGGGGGACGCGGCGCTCGCCGGGCGCGCGGCGGCGGCGGCGGCGGTTCGGCCGATGGCGCGGCGTCGGCGCTGCCCGAACCGTCCGAGGGCAGCTTGACCGACAGCAGCAGGTTGGATTCATGCGTGCGCCAGCGATAGCCGATGCCGAAATCGATCGGCTGACTGCGCCTGAACAACTCGGCATAGGCCGGCTGCTCCCGGCCGGGGAATTCCCCGATCGGGCCGAGATAGCGGCCGAACGGAAAGAACCGCCATTGCTTCCGATTGTAATAGGCGAGCGGCACGCCGGAATCGTCCTGAATGATGGTGGCTGAGTTGGCGAGGATGAAGTCGCGAACAGTGGTGAAATTGCCGGAATGCAGAAGATAGGACGCGCTCTTGAGCAGGCTGTTGCCGGGCGCCAGCGTGGCGCAGAATTTCAGAAAGCCCGTGACCTTGACGCCGCTGTTCGACAGATCGGTCGAGAAATAATACAGCGCCTTCTCCGCGCCATCGCTGCCGGCAAACAGGATGCGGACGCCGCGCGTCGCGTTCGGTCCCGGATTTTCGTTGGCGAAATACGCAGCTCCCTTGTCGTCGAGCGCGATCGGACTGACGTCGCGAATGGTCTTTCCCGACCGCGCCAGGAAGACATAGAGGATCGGCAAGGTACCCGAGAGCTTGCCGGCCTGCAGATCGGTCTTCATCTGCTTGGTGATGAAGAAGCTGAAGCTCAGGATCGAGCCGAGCGACCGCTCGACACTGTGGAGCGCGGCTCCGATGCCGCCCGGCGGCAATCGCGTGAGGTCAGGCACCGAGCCGACCGGCTCGAGCGCGCTCAGCACATAGGTCGAGGCCTTGGAATAGAACGCGTCGGCATAGAGGAAGTCCGGACCGCTGAACATGTAGAACATGGTCGGCCGCGGCGCCGCCAGATTGGCCTCGGTCCAGTTGCGGATCTTCGAAAGCTGGCGCTGCTCGAGCTGTCCGAACGCGTTATCGAAGAATTTGGCGTGCCGCTGCCACGAAGGCTCCTTGGTCAAGGCCGTCAGCGGTGAATCGGCCGAAGGCGCCATGCCGGCGAGGAAACGCGCGGTGTCATCGGCAGTCACGGTATCGGCGGCGCGCACCGGCAGCGCTGCCGCGAGGAACATGACGGCAGCCAGCGCCGCGATTTTCACGGGCTGCAGCATCGCTATTCGCGATTCGGGGACGCGGCGCCGCGACCGGCCCGCTTGCGGAAAACGGCGTAAATCACCAGGCCCGAAATCATGATCAAGACACCCAGGAAGGACTGCACCGGCCGTTCCGTCAAAAGATAGTACATCATGAAGCCGGTCACGAGCAGGAAAACCACAGGGGTGACCGGGTATCCCCAGGCCCGGTAGGGCCGCGGCAAATCGGGCCGGGTGATGCGCAGCTTGATGACGCCGAGCACGGTGAAGAACGAGCAGAACAACAGGCTGAACTGGATGAAGTCGAGCACGGCCTCAAAACTGCGGGTCAACAGCATCAGGCTGGCGACCGCGAGCTGGAACAAAATCGCCGAGGCCGGGGCGCCCTGGGTCGACTTGCGCGCGAATAACCGCAACGACGGAATGTCCTCGCCCATGGTCATCATGACGCGCGGACCGATCCACATCATCGCGCTGATCGAGGAGATCAGCCCGATGCAGATCATGGCGCCGACGATGCGGCCGCCGAACTCGCCGAAAATGTGGGTGCCGGAGATGCGGGCAACATCGAGCTGCCCGGCCAGTTCGCCGATCGGAGCCGTGTGCAGGAACACCGCGTTCAGCGCCACGTACAGCACGAGCACGATCAACGTGCCCGCCAGCATCGCGCGCGGCAGGTTCTGCTCGGGGTCGCGCATCTCGCCGATGATGTAGGTCGCGGCGTTCCAGCCCGAGAACGAATACATCACGAACACGAGGCCGATCGCGAACGGCGCGCTGGCGATATGGGCGAAATCGGAAACCGAGGGGGTGAACGTCACCGGCTGCGGCGTGCCGATGACAAATCCCGCCACCAGGAACGCGATGATCAGCACGACTTTCAGGATGGTCGCGATCAGCTGGAAGGTGCTGGAGTGTTTGACGCCGCCGAGTTGCACCAGCGACACCAGCCAGACCACGCCGACGGCAAGCGCCAGCGGCGGGGCGTCCGGCAGCACCGACTTGCCGTACTCACCGAACGCCATCGCGGCCAGCGCCACGGGGGCGGCGAAACCGATCGTCGCCGAGACCCAGCCCGCGACGAATCCGAAGGCCGGATGGTAGGCCCGGGTCAGGAAATTGTATTCACCGCTCGAGCGTGGAAACATTGCGCCGAGCTCGCTGTAGGCGAACACCCCGCACAGCGCCACGACGCCACCGACCGCCCACAGCAGCAGAATCGAAAAGCCCGACGGGATGTCCTTGACCTGAAAGCCGAGGCTGGTGAAGACCCCGACGCCGACCATGTCGGCCACCACGATGGCGGTCGCCACCAGGACCGAAACGCTCGAACCGCCAGCGGGCAGCCGGCCAGGCAATGCCGCACTTCCCGTCTCTGATGCCGCCATCTCGGTCCACGCCCTTGGCCCAGCCGCCTTCGATGCGGTCATCGTGCAGGCTGCTCCCCATCAATTCAAGCAGTGTTAACAATGATTTAAATCATCAGTCCAATTTGGTACTAAAATACCTCTCAGGCTCTGTCGCAGCCCGCGACATTGCGCAAACAAGCTGGCCGCCCCACAATCGCGACATGATTTCGTGTTCTTTAGGGTTTCCGGGAGTGGGGAATTTCCCCGGAAGCTTAACGTCACCTCAACGCGAGCTGACATACGCCTGACACCGGCGGATATTGGGGCAAGTGGGTGGATGCTCGGGGCGGATCCGAAACAGCATGATCGCGCAAATCAGGTGATTTCGCCTGACGCGTCGCAGTATCTGCAGGTCCCCGCTCCGCGTCACCGCACCGGCTCGCATCAATGGCGCTGGATCGCCCTCCTCTTTGCCTTCGTGCCGCTGTCATTCGTGCTGGTCCAGTGCGGCAAGGCGCCGAGCGCCGGCATGCTCGCCGCCAATGCCCATACTCATGCCTCGGCGGCGGATACGTTCGCAGACCGGTTTCCGGCGCCGACGTTCCGGGATCGCTTCCCGGAGACCAGCGAGAAGCTGGCGTCGCGGCAACCGCCCGCCGCAGCGCGGGAACGCAGCGTAAGGGCCGAGCCCGCGCCCTATCGCGTGGCCTCGCTGGCGCCCACGGTGCCGTTCGAGCGTCCGGCCCGCGAAGAGCAGACCATGCTGGTCGGACTGAAATCCTCGGCCTTTCCCTATCTCGGCAACAATCCGCGCAACGACCAGCCGTTCCTGAACATTTCCAAGGGCGAGCGCCGCGGCCATCGCAGCTATGGCGGCCGGGTCTACTGGCAGGACGAAACCTACAACGACAACCGCGTGCTGATGCATGTGCCGGAGAAATTCGACGCGAAAAAACCCGGCGTCATCGTGGTGTTCTTCCACGGCAACGGCGCGACGCTGGAACGCGACGTGCGCGACCGCCAGCTGGTGCCGCAGCAGATTTCGGACTCCGGCGTCAACGCGGTGCTGCTGGCGCCGCAGCTTGCGGTCGACGCCGCCGATTCCAGCGCCGGCAAGTTCTGGCAGCCCGGCGGCCTCAAGCGCTTCGTCACGGAGTCGGCCGATCATCTCGCCAAGCTCTACGGTGACCCCCGCTCAGCCAGGACCTTCGCCAACATGCCCGTCATCATCGTCGGCTACAGCGGCGGCTTCATGCCGGCGGCCTGGAGCCTGGAGGTCGGTGGTCTCGGCAATCGCGTGCGCGGCGTGTTCCTGCTCGACGCGGTGTACGGCGAACTGGACAAATTCGCATCCTGGATCGTCAACAACCGGACCGGCTTCTTTGTCAGCGCCTATACCCGCTCCACAAGGCGGCACGAACAGGAACTGATCGCGATGCTGAAGGAAAAAGACATCGCGATATCTGAGGATATGGACGGGCCGCTGCGACCCGGCAGCGTGGTCTTCCTCGAGACGCCCGAGGGCGTGACGCATCGCGATTACGTCACCCGCGCCTGGACCGACCATCCGGTCAAGGACGTGCTGGTCAAGATGGCGGCAACCCCCGCGCTGACGCGGGTGGCGGCAAGCACGCCATCATCCGCGGGGCGCTGACGCTCCCGCCTCACCTCGACCTGCTGCTGCTCAAAATGTGATGTTGATGGCCGCGTCATTCCCGGTGCGCGGGATTGTCCGACACGGGCCACCACCATACGGTGCCGCCACAAAACAGATGATTTGGCGTGTGATTTGTGGGGATACGAATTGCGTGAAGGCCTTTATAAAGTTGAATTTCATACCGTTCATGGCAGAGGCAACGGCGTGCTTTACGCCACCGGCGGCAAGCTGCGCGGCGGCAATTCCGGCTTTGCCTTCACCGGCAACTTCATCCGCCGCGGCGAGGAAATCCACGTCAAGATCTCGACCTTGCGGCACAATCCCGACCCCGGCTTCAAGCCTCTGTTCGGGACCGACATGATCACGCTCACGCTGAAGGGCACCGAGCACGGTGACATGGTCGACTTCGAAGGCAGCGCGCTGCAACTGCCCGGCGTCGCCTTCAAGGCGATCCTGACGTGGATCGGCGACTAAAACCACCGGTTCGAGTTACTTCGGCGGCTTCGGAAGCTTCTCCGCGAAACTGTTGAAGCATTTCAGCCGGCCGTCTTCCTCCTTGAAGGCGGGGCAGTCGGTGACGGCCTTGGGGGCGGGCACCCTCGCCTTCGGCTTGGGCGGGAAGATGGCATCGTAGCAATTCAGCCGCTCTTTGGTTTCATCGTCGATCTCGAGACAGGCCTGCATCCTCACCGCAACCGATTGCGGCTTTGCCTTCGGCTCTTTCGGAACTGCTGCCTCCTTCGGCTTGATCTGGACCAGCGGCTTGCCGCCGACTGTCGGCGGCGGTTTGTCCTGCGCAAAAGCAGCGGACGAACCAAGGATCAAAGCCAGCGCCAATACTTTTCTCATGTCACTTCACCCCTTAGCCCCGACGAGATAGGCAACGCACACTTTCGATGTCCAGACTGGTATCGGAAAAACAGCCCTTGGCAAAATATCCTTTGGCAAAATTCCTTGAAATTTTCCTTGGGATTGAGGCTTATTGGCGAACATTTCTCTCACTTGTTCACAAAGAAAAAGTCCTCCCGCCCGGGCAACGAGCCATAGGTGTATGGCTCCTGCCGTCCGGCCGTGGCCTCCATCACGTCGTCACGGACCAGGCGGAACAGTTTGTTGATCTCGACCCCCGGGGTTGCGATCCGCTGTACCACGGCGACCGCGAAGGGTGAATTTTCACCCTCGCCGTCGAGCGCGGTCTGGCCGTGCTTGGCGGCATAGACCACCAGCGAGGCGCCCTGCACTTTGAGTTCGCCAAGGCCCTTGCCGAGCGACCTCGTTTTCGTGCTGCGGGCGCCATCGTTCGATGGGGTGGCCGCAACCGAAACCGGCGCGGGCGGAGCCGCTGCCGCAGCATTCGCGAACGGATTGTCGCGGCAGGCATCGAGTACGACGAGCTTCAGCTTCTTCGCCCCGTCGATCGCCGCCATCACCTGATCCAGCGGCGTGGCTTCGAACAGCACATCGCGGTCAGAAGCGAGTTTGGC
>CALROE020000252.1:0-5786 GCA_943369715.1 Bradyrhizobium ivorense | reverse complement strand
TGTCGCCGACAAGCAGGACAGCCAGGACATCTGCTTCGTGCCGACGGGACGCTATACCGACATCATCGGCCGGTTGCGGCCCAATGCCCTCGATCCCGGCGACATCGTCGACCTCGACGGTCGCGTCATCGGCCGGCATCAGGGTATCGTTCACTTCACTGTCGGACAGCGCCGTGGTCTTGGCATCGCTTCCAGCGCACCGCTCTATGTGGTGCGGCTGGACGCCGCCAGCCGCCGCGTCGTGGTCGGTCCGCGCGAGGCGCTGCGGATGGATCGCATCCAGCTGCGCGACGTCAACTGGATCGGCGATGGCCTGCTCGAATCCGCGGTCGGCGACGGTCTCGAGATGTTCGTGCGGGTGCGGTCGACCCGCGCGCCGCAGCCGGCGTGGCTGCGCGCGACCGATCACGGATATGAAGTCGAGTTGGTCGCGGGCGAGGAGGGCGTCTCGCCGGGCCAGGCCTGCGTGTTCTACGATGCGCCTTCGGGGCAGGCGCGCGTGCTCGGCGGCGGGTTCATCAGGAGCGCAACGGCGAAAGCCGCGTCGCGCGAAGCCGCAGCACCTCGGCCGCTGGTCGAGGCCGTGCGCGGGTAACCATTTCAGGCAGAACATTTTCAGGGCGGGGCATGGCTGCAGATATCGACCGCGCGGGGGTCGCAAAGGCTTATGAGCGCTGGGCACCGGTCTACGACCTGGTATTCGGCAAGGTATTCGACGAAGGGCGGAAATCGACCATCGCCGAAGCCGACAAGATCGGCGGACGGATTCTCGATGTCGGCGTCGGCACCGGACTGTCGCTGTCGGATTATTCGTCGACCACGAAGTTGTGCGGCGTCGATATTTCCGAACCGATGCTGCGCAAGGCGCAAAGCCGCGTGCGCGCGCTCGGACTTCACAACGTCGAGACGCTCGCGGTGATGGACGCCAAGAATCTCGCCTTCAAGGATTCGTCCTTCGACGCGGTGGTGGCGCAATATGTCATCACCGCGGTGCCCGATCCCGAAGCCACGCTGGACGATTTCATCCGTGTGCTGAAGCCCGGCGGAGAACTCATTCTGGTCAATCATATCGGCGCCGAGAGCGGTCCGCGCCGGCTGTTCGAACTGGCCTTCGCGCCGCTGGCGCGCCGGCTCGGCTGGCGGCCGGAATTCGCCTGGGCGCGACTGGTGAACTGGGCCGCCAAACACGGCGGCGTCACCCTGACCGAGCGCCGCCCGATGCCGCCGATGGGGCATTTCTCGCTGATCCGCTACCGCAAATCCTGAGAATTGCGACGCGTCAGCCGGGAAAGCCGGGAACCATCCGGCCACGCGGGCCGTTTTCCCCGCTATGCGAATGAAACTCACACTTCTCTCATGTGCGCTGATCGCCGTTTCCGGCGTTGCATTGGCCCAAGCCCCGCCAACCCCGGCAACGCCTCCGGCGCAAACCGCGCCGCCGCCCGTGCGCGCCACCCATTGTGTCCCGATGCCGCCAACGTCGCAGCACGGTTCGGTTTCGCCCGAGGGCACCACCACCGGCCAGCGGGCCGAGCCGCTCAGCGACAAACTGGCCCGGTCGGACGGGGTGTTGTGTCCGCCCGCCGGCGTCGACCCGGAAATCCGCGCGCCCACCCCCGAAACCGGCAATACGCCGGTAATACCGCCGCCCGGCAGCCCCGGCGGCGACCCCACGGTTCGCCCGAAATAACCCGGCTTTGCAGGCGCTTGGCAGCTAGTCGGGGCACCACGCGGGTTTGCTTGACATGCCCCCGACCGGCTTCTTATATGCCGCGCGTTCGCGACTGCGGCATATTGAGAGCCGTACCGGTGAACCGTGGCGAGGTAGCTCAGCTGGTTAGAGCACGGGAATCATAATCCTGGGGTCGGGGGTTCGAGTCCCTCTCTCGCTACCACCACTTTCACGCATTGAGTGCGTTAGGTCTCGGGTGCGACTTCGGTACCAACCTTCTCAGCCAGCTTTTCGTTTTGCGGTTCGCTTCGGCTTCGCAACTTTCTTGCAGCGGGTTTCTTCCCCTGAATTTGCACTAAGCTCCGAGACTTTTGCCGGGAGCGTCAAACTTACCCCATTTCGCCACGGGCAGTTCGTCAACTCGAAGCATGAGTACTATCAAGTCTTCATGTTCTCTGAAGCAGCGGTGCCCAAGTGTTCTGCAAGGCATTTGAAGGCGAGCTAATGCACGCGTCGGAGAAAAGTCATGGCAGGAATTGGTCACTGTAGAAGAAAGGGACATACGGCCGAAACCAAAACGGCCTTAGAACTCTTCCTAAGCTGAGAGGCTGTCCAGTATTCGTTCAGGCTGAGCATTTCTTTCGCTTGAAAGAACGCGTGGTTCTTATGGCTCCAGCGTTCGCAGCAAACGAGCCAGCCTTCTAAAACGGGTTCACACAGCGATTACTCGACTTGCAGCGTCGGTGGTCGAGTTAGGATGTGCGCAGATAGGTGGTGACCTGTCCCTGAACTTTCATCCAGCAGCTATTAGAGTCTCGGCGGATTTTACGCCATCAGGCGTGGGTGGAGCAACGTGCGATCGGCGGAGCTGCGCAGCCGATCGCACGTTGCGGTGAGATTGGCGGCATAAGAATCATCGCAGGTGCCGTGGTCGCCTCGAAGTCCGGGAATTTTTGCCGTCGCGCCAGCTTTCTCACATCGACGCGCGGAGTTTGTCAGCCTGCCTGACTGCCCCCCTGTGCAGCGGGCCATGGACCCCCCCCGCATCGCTCGATAAATTAATTGTCGAGCTCAAATCCGGATTGCTTGACGATCGGGGCCCAGCGCGCCGTTTCCTCGCGCATGCGAGCCGCGAGTTGCGCTGAGTCGAGCGTGTAGCTGTCGAATCCCATTTGCTCGAGGAAATCGGTAACCGGCTTTGCTTTTGCAGCCGCTGTAATGGATTGCTGCAACTGATCGATGATCGGTTGTGGCGTCTTGGCCGGGGCGAACAGCCCATACCAGTCGACGCCGGTGACCCGGTCGAAGCCGAGTTCGGCGAAGGTCGGCACACCAGGCATGAACCGCGATCGCTCGGCGCTTGTCACCGCAAGCGCGCGCAGCTTGCCGGTTTCGACGTATTGGCGAATGTCGCCGGTGACCGCCATCGAGGTCGGCACCGTTCCCGACAGCAGGTCCGGCACGATCGCCGCCATGCCGCGATAGGGAACGTGGGTCATTTCGATGCCGGCCTGCTGGCCAAAGACCCAGCCCTGGAAATGCATGATCGATCCGGCCGCCGGCGTCGCATAGAACGTTTTGTTGGCTTTTGCCCAGACCACGAAATCCTGCAGCGTCTTGACCGTCTCGGGAACCGCGGGCCCGACCACAAAGGTCTGCGCATTCGAGCAGACCGGCGTGATGGGGATCAGGTCGGCGACGGGATCGTAACTCAGTTTCTTGTAGACATGCGGAAAGATCACGATCGGCGAGGATGGCGACAGCACGAGCGTGGTGCCATCGGGGTTGGCGATCTTGGTGGCGTCGATGGCGATGCGGCCGCCGGCGCCGGTCCGTCCCTCGACAATGACCGAGTCGGCAAAATTGCCGCTGAGTTGGTCGGCAATACGGCGCGCAATAACGTCGAGCGTTCCGCCGGCGGCAAACCCGACCACGATTCGGGCAAGCGCCGGTCGAGCCACCGCGCGATGAGTCCAGAGTGCCGCGGAGGCGGCAACGCCTTGCAGAACGTGACGACGCGTCAGGGACATGATTATTCCTCCAGACAAACTCAGGCGCGGGGTTGCGGCAAATAAGCGATGGCCTTGATTTCGATCAGTAGATGCGGATGCGGGAGCTGGTGCACGGCGACCGTCGTCCGCGCGGGCCCGTCGGGGCCGAAGAACTCGGCATAGACGTCATTGTACCCGCCAAAGTCGTTCATGTTGACGAGGAATGTGCTGACCTCCACAAGGTCGGAAAGTCCGCCGCCGACCTCGCCCAATATTCTGGCAATATTCTCGATCACCGCGCGGGTCTGCGCCCGAATGTCGACCGTCAGCGTTCCCATCGCATCCGAGCTTGCGCCGGCGATGCTGTTGTCGGATCGACGCGCGCTCGTTCCAGAAACGAACACAAGGTCGCCGGCGCGCTTGAGGTGCGGGTACCGGCCGCGCGGCGGTGCCATACCCTGCACGACAACCGCCTGATGGTTCGCAGTCATGATCGCCTCGGTTCGCCGCGCACCCGGCAGGGTGGTTCGGTAATTGGTACGTATACGTCATTTCTCAAAAGCTAGCCATCGATCTCCGCGCTGTCAAGAAACCGGAGGTAGCTCCGGCTGCGGTCCGGGCCGCCAGCGATGCGTTCGTACCGGCGAAAGCAAGGGCCGCGCCAACCCTGTTGGTTTTTTTCGGCTTGTTGGGGTATTATCGGATTATGCCCGATCCAGAACCGGATGTGACTGCTCACGCTGCAAGATCGACGCACCGCGTTCGACCGGTATGACCAGCACACCTGCCATTCGCCTTCGCCCCGCTTCCGGCTCCTCGCGCAAGCGAACACCCGGCAAGGCTCGAACGCCGGCCACGCGTTCCCGCGACGCCGCGTCCGGGCTGACCCCCCCGGTGCGGTCCATGCTCGATCGCTTTCGGCTGGAAGCAGTCGTGTCGCACTTGTTGCGACGAGCCCATTTTGCTGCCGAGGAACATTTTGCGCGCGAGTTTGCCGATGAGCAGATCACACCGCGGCAGAAGGCCACGTTGATTGCCGTTTATCAGCGCCCCGGCCTCAGCCAGAACATGCTTGCCGAGCATCTTTTCATCGATCGCAACACGGTCGCTGAAATGGTGAAGCGGCTGGTTGCGCGGCAACTGCTTGAGCGGCGGCCGTCGGCGGGCGATCGACGCGCGCATGAGCTGTTTCTCGCGCCAGACGGCGCCGCGATGCTCAACCGCGTCATTCCCAGGGATGCGGCGATCGAGCAAGCCATCCTGCAGCATCTGCCGAAGGCAGACAAAAAACGATTCATGACATATCTGCGGCTGATCGTTCAGACGCCGCAGTCGTGATCGCTACTGCGGCTTGTTCTCTGACTCGGCGGATACCGGCCTGCCGGGCAGATGTGAAGAAATCATTCCATGCCCTGCAGAAACTTCCGCGTTTCGCCCAGCAGTTCCTGGATCCGCCTCCGCTCGGCGATCGCCTCCCTGCTGAACAGGCCATGTTTGCGCGGGTTACGGTTGCCCCTTGGCGCGCCGGATCCCGGCGCACCGCCATGCATGCGGCAGCGCTTTTTGCCGCGCACGGTGTGCGCGTGGCATGCGCCGCCGGATCGGGTTTTGGCGCCGCAACGCGTGTCGTGCATCTGCACTCGCAATCAGCGGCGCACTGCGTCGCTCTTGTTCTGTCGAGCCAGTTCGAGGAACCTGGCTTTGATCTGCGCGAACAGGCCCGGTGGAATGAAGCCATAGCCGAACGTGCCCGGCTTCCCCGGAACCGATGAAAGACCGGCGTTCGGCCATTCGTCGATGGTGTGCTCGGATACGATCACCCAGCTTCGTGCATCGTCGAGACCGATTGCCGCTTTGACCTTCGCCGGAATCTCGATCCCGATCGTATCGCCATCGGGCGGCGTATGGGTGATCGGCAACAGGACCACAAAACGTGGCCGCGTCTGGCTGTCGCTCGCGGCGACGAGACAGGCCGGACGGTCCTTTCCCTGATCACGTCCCGCTGCCGCTTCATGGGTCCAGAGATAGTCATAGCGAACGACAAAGCCTGGCTTAGGCTCGGGAAAGGCCACCTGGCCTGCTCACTTGAGCAGTTCGTCGAGCATGGCGTGCTCAGGGTCCAT
>CALROE020000251.1:0-5789 GCA_943369715.1 Bradyrhizobium ivorense | reverse complement strand
GCGGGGAGAGGGAGATGAACGCCTCGCTCCGCCTGCGCGCGGCGATCGTGTCGATCGCGCTGTTTCTCGCCTTCATCGGCATCTGGCATATCGCCACCCGCGGCACCGGCGCGGTCGCGACCATGACCCCGGAATACGCCAAGCTGATGGGGCTGACCGCGACCCAGGGCAAATCGGCGATGCCGGGGCCGCTCGATGTCGGCGCCAAATTGTGGGAACACCTGAAGCGGCCGTTTTACGATAACGGGCCGAACGACAAGGGCCTTGGCATCCAGCTCGGCTATTCCATTGCGCGGGTCGGGCTCGGCTATTTTCTCGCCGTGATCGTCGCGATCCCGCTCGGCTTCCTGATCGGCATGTCGCCCTTGATCAACAAGGCGCTCGATCCGTTCATTCAAATTCTAAAGCCGATCTCGCCGCTAGCCTGGATGCCGCTGGCGCTCTACACCATCAAGGATTCCGGGCTGTCGGCGATTTTTGTCATCTTCATCTGCTCGGTATGGCCGATGTTGCTCAACACCGCCTTTGGCGTCGCCGCCGTGCGCAAGGAATGGATCAACGTCGCCCGCACGCTGGAGGTCGGCACCGTCAGGCGCGCCTTCACGGTGATCCTGCCGGCGGCGGCGCCGACGATCCTGACGGGCATGCGGATTTCGATCGGCATTGCGTGGCTGGTGATCGTCGCCGCCGAAATGCTGGTCGGCGGCACCGGCATTGGCTACTTCGTCTGGAACGAGTGGAACAACCTCTCGATCACCAACGTCATCATCGCCATCCTGCTGATCGGCGTGGTCGGCATGCTGCTCGACCAGGTCCTCGCGCGCTTCACGCGCATGGTCACCTTCCCGGAGTGATGCGATGATCGACAAATTCATTTCCATCGAGGCCATCGCCAAGCGCTATCCCGGCGCATCAGGCGGCGAGATCGCGGTGTTCGAGAATCTCTGGCTGTCGATGGCGCGCGGCGAATTCGGCTGCGTGATCGGCCACTCCGGCTGCGGCAAGACCACGGTGCTGAACATCCTCGCCGGGCTCGATGAGCCGAGCGAAGGCACCGTGATCGTCGACGGCCAGGCGATCGAGGGCACCAGCCTCGACCGTGCCGTGATCTTCCAGAGCCACGCGCTGCTGCCGTGGCGCACCGTGCTCGGCAACGTCGCCTATGCCGTGACCTCGAAATGGCGCGACTGGGACCGCGCCAGGGTGAAAGCCCACGCGCAGACCTTCATTGATCTCGTGGGTCTGACCGGCTCCGAGCACAAGCGGCCGTCGGAACTCTCCGGCGGCATGAAGCAGCGCGTCGGCATTGCGCGTGCGCTCTCCATCACGCCGAAGATCATGCTGATGGACGAGCCGTTCTCGGCGCTGGACGCGCTGACTCGCGGCACGCTGCAGGACGAGGTGCGCCGCATCTGCCTCGAAACCGGGCAGACCGCGTTCATGATCACGCACGACGTCGATGAAGCGATCTATCTCGCCGACAAGATTTTCCTGATGACCAACGGTCCTGGCGCCGTGCTGGCGGAGATCGTCGAAAACCCGCTGCCGAAGGATCGCGGCCGCACCGACCTGCACCGCCATCCCTATTACTACGCGGTACGCAACCACATCGTCGACTTCCTGGTCAGCCGCAGCAAGACCTTTGCGGCCGACGTGCCCGGCCATGACCCGCGCAACGTGCCGGTGGTGAAGATCGGTGTGAACGAACCGACCATCGTCGCGCCGCCGCGGGCGGTCGAAACCCAATCGGCGCAGACCATCGCGCGCTAGACATCAAAAAGGAGACTGAAATGAAGCGATCCGACCTCACGGAAAAGCTGCTCGACATCAAGCGCGAGAAGGACTGGAGCTGGAAGCACATCTGCGAAAAGATCGGCGGCTACTCCGAGGTGCTGATCGTCGGCGCCATTCTCGGCCAGATGAAGCTGACGAAGCCCCAGGCGGCCAATGCCGGCGAGCTGTTCGGTCTTTCAAAATCGGAAGTGGCGATGCTGAACGAAGTGCCGATGCGCGGCGACGGCACGCCGATGCCGCCGACCGATCCCCTGATCTACCGCTTCTACGAAATGGTGATGGTCAACGGCCCGGCCTGGAAGGCGCTGATCGAGGAGGAGTTCGGCGACGGCATCATGTCGGCGATCGATTTCGACATGGCCATGGAGCGCGTCGCCAACCCGAAGGGCGACCGCGTCAAGATCACGATGTCGGGCAAATTCCTGCCGTACAAATATTACGGCGCCAGCGGCAACGTGCCGGAATATGGCTTCAAGGAGGGGTAAACATTCGCTGTCATTCCGGGGCGCGTCGAAGACGCGAACCCGGAATCTAGAGGTTGTAGAAAATTATCTCGAGATTCCGGGTTCGTGCTAACGCACGCCCCGGAATGACGGGAGCCTTTATGTTCCCGCCTTCACCTGTATGACGGCGGTAGCCATCAGTTCGTCCATCTTCACCCGAAGCTGCGGCTCGGTGACGGCGACGCCCTTGGCGGTCAGATCGCCCAAAACCTTGCGAACCACGTCGGCGTCGCCGGATTCCTCGAAATCGGAGGCGACCACTTCCTTGGCATAGGCCGCGGCAGCATCGCCGGAGATTCCGAGCTTTTCGGCTGCCCATAATCCGAGCAGCTTGTTGCGGCGGGCCTCGGCCTTGAACTTCTGGTCCGCATCGAGGGCGAACTTCTTCTCGAAACCTTCTTCACGCTTGTCGAATGTGCTCATTCTCTGGGTTCCGATCCCTGCCAAATTGGTGCGGCGGCCTCGTTGCGGCCGCCCTCTCGCGCGCTTAGATAACGTCAGCCAATGGTTAAGACAACCGGCTTTAAGCCGCAGGCGGCAGGGGTAAAACTCGCCCCGAAGGGACCGGATCGATTGTGCTCGATAGGCCAATCAGATAGGTTGGGCATGAGGCCCGGTTCCCGTTCTGTTTCCCGTTCCTGGCCTTCACGGCAGCTCCGTCGTGGGTCGCAATCCCTTGTCATCCGGAGCACACCAAATTCATGGATTTCAACAACACACGGTACATCCCAATGAGCCGCCGACGCCGCATTTATGAAGGCAAGGCCAAGGTCCTTTACGAAGGTCCGGAGCCGGGAACCCTGATCCAGCACTTCAAGGACGATGCGACCGCGTTCAATGCCAAGAAACACCAGGTGATCGAGGGCAAGGGCGTCCTCAACAACCGGATTTCGGAGTACCTGTTCCAGCACCTCAACGATATCGGGGTGCCGACCCATTTCATCCGCCGGCTCAACATGCGCGAACAGCTGATTCGCGAGGTCGAGATCGTGCCGCTGGAGGTCGTGGTGCGGAATGTGGCGGCGGGATCGCTGTCGCAGCGCCTCGGCATCGAGGAAGGCACCCAGCTGCCGCGCTCGATCATCGAGTTCTATTACAAGAACGACCAGCTCAACGACCCCATGGTCTCCGAGGAGCACATCACGGCGTTCGGCTGGGCCACGCCGCAGGAAATCGACGACATCATGGCGCTGGCCATCCGCGTCAACGACTTCCTCACCGGGCTGTTTCTGGGCATCGGCATCCGTCTGGTCGATTTCAAGATGGAATGCGGCCGATTGTTCGAAAACGACATGATGCGAATCATCGTCGCCGACGAGATCTCGCCCGATTCGTGCCGGCTGTGGGACGTCAAGTCGAACGAGAAGCTCGACAAGGACCGCTTCCGCAGGGATCTCGGCGGCGTGCTGGAGGCCTATACCGAGGTCGCCAAGCGTCTGGGCATCCTGACCGAGAACGAGCGGCCGATCGGCTCCGGTCCGGTGCTGGTCAAGAGCTGAGGTTGCAAGTGAAAGCACGCGTCACCGTTACACTGAAATCCGGCATTCTGGATCCGCAGGGCAAGGCCATCGAGGGGGCGCTGAAATCGCTCGGCGTCGATGGCGTTGCCAGCGTGCGCCAGGGCAAGGTGTTCGACATCGAGATCTCGGGCTCCGACAAGGCCAAGGCCGAAGCGGCGCTGAAGGATGCCGCCGACAAGCTGCTGGCGAACACCGTGATCGAGAATTACCGGGTCGAAGTTCTGAGCTAGACGAGTCTGTCGATGAAATCCGCAATTCTCGTCTTTCCCGGAATCAATCGCGAGCGCGACATGGCACGCGCGCTGAAACTCGCATCGGGCCGGGAAGCCGCGATGGTCTGGCATGCCGAGACCGCGCTGCCCAGGGGCACCGACCTCGTGGTGGTGCCCGGCGGGTTTTCCTACGGCGATTACCTGCGTTGCGGCGCCATTGCCGCGCGCGCGCCTGTGATGAATGCGGTGCGCGATTTCGCGGCCGGCGGTGGCCTCGTGCTCGGGGTCTGCAACGGCTTTCAGATCCTCTGCGAGGCAGGTCTTCTGCCCGGCGTTCTCATGCGCAACGCCCGGCTGAAATTCATCTGCCATGACGTGCATCTGCGGGTCGAGCGTTCGGATACCCCGTTCACCCGCGGCTACAATGCCGGGCAGGTGATCCGCGTGCCGGTCGCGCATGGCGAGGGTAATTACGAGGCGGACGAAGAGACGTTGAAGCGGCTCGAGGGCGAGGGGCGGGTGCTCTATCGCTACTGCTCCGCCGCGGGCGTGGTTGACGAGCAATCCAACATCAACGGCGCAGCGGCCTCGATCGCCGGTATCGTCAACGAGCGTGGCAACGTACTCGGCATGATGCCGCATCCGGAAAACCACGTCGAAGACATCATGGGCTGCACCGACGGCCGTGGCCTGTTCGCTGGCCTCGTGGCGCATCTGGAGCGCGCGGCATAGCGTTTTCAGGCGAAATGGCAATCGGTTCGCATGAAGACAACGCATTCCCATAAAATGATCAAACGGCTGCTCGCAGCCGTCGCGGTGCTGTCATTCGCCTCCGCCGCTGCCGCCCAGGATTATCCCAAACGTCCCATCACCATGATCGTGCCGTTCGCGGCCGGCGGCACCTCCGACGTGATCGCGCGCGTCGTCGCCGAGCAAATGAGTTCGGCGCTCGGGCAGACTATCGTGATCGAGAATATCGGCGGCGCAGGCGGTTCGACCGCGCTGACGCGGGCGTCGCGCGCGGAACCGGATGGCTACACCATCGCGATCGGCAATGCCGGCACCAATGCGGCGTCCTACACCATCTATCCGCTGTTGCCGTTCAAGCCCGATGCCTTCGCGCCGATCGCCATGGTGGCAAAGACCTTCGGCATCGTCGCGCTGCGCAAGGATTTTCCCGCCAGGGACCTCAAGGAATTCATCGCCTACGCCAAAAGCAATCCCGGCAAGGTCAATCTCGGCCATGCCGGCGTCGGCTCCTCGAACTTTCTGATCTGCAAGAGTTTCATTCAGGCCGCGGGGATCGAGGTGACGCTGGTCGGCTATCGCGGCGCGGCACCGGCGCTGACCGACGCGATCGGCGGGCAGATCGACGGCGTCTGCGATGCCGCGGCATCGGTCAGCCAGGCGATCGACGACAAATTGGTGAGGGGGCTGGTGATCGGCTCGACTGTGCGGCTTGCCACGCTGCCGGATCTGCCGACCTCGGCCGAGGCCGGCCTTGCCGAATTCGAGGCGCAGGGCTGGAACGGCCTGTTCGCGCCGAAGGGCACGCCGCCGGCGATCGTCGAAAAACTCAACGCCGCCGCGCGCACCGCCGTGGAAAGCGAGGCGGTCAAGAAGCGCTTTCACACCCTCTCGACGGTCGCACCCGACGCCGGCGAACACACGCCGGAAGTGTTGCAGCAATTAGTGACGCGCGACGTCGCGAAATACCGCAAGCTGCTGGAAGAGAAGAAGTAGGGCGTTCGAAACGGCTC
>CALROE020000250.1:0-5804 GCA_943369715.1 Bradyrhizobium ivorense | reverse complement strand
TGATCATCTCGCCCGAGAACGCCGAGCCGGTCGAGTTCTCGCATCCGGCGCTGTTCGGGCCGAAGCAGGAGGCCATCGCGGCCGCGCCGGCCAGGGCCGAGGCACTCGTCCGTGAGGCGGCCGAGGCTGCCAAGGCTGCCGACGAGGCGAAGAAGGCCGCCGCGAAAGCGCCGCGCGAGACGGCGGCGCTGACGGCGGCATTGCGAAAACTGGAGGGGCTCAAGACCCGCGCCGACGCCGGGCTCGCTGCCGCCGACAAGGCAATCGCCGCCGCAAAGACCGATGAGGCCAAGGCGCGGGCCGAGGACTTCAAGCAGAAGGCCGCCGCCAAAGCCGCGGACCTAAGCACACAGCTCGACACCGCCAAAGCCGACGCGAAACCGAAGCTCGACGCCGCCGCCGCCGCAAAGGACGCCGCCAAGGCGGCCGCGACGAAAAAGGCCGACACAGCCAAAGCGGCAACCGAGGCGAAGCTCGCGCTCGAGCCGGTGTCGATCTTCATCAGCCGCGCGACGCAGAAGCTTTACGTGCGGCGCAACACCCATAAGCCGGCGCCGGACGGCGGCGGCGAGGTGTTCGATACCACCATCGAGGTTCCGGTCACGATCCGCGATGCCGGCAAGCGGATCGGCACGCATGTGTTTACGGCGATGGCGCCGAACGATAGCGGCCTGCGCTGGAGCGCGGTCACGATCGACCACGCCGACAACGCCAGGGCCGCGCTCGACCGCATCACCATTCCACAGGCGGTGCTCGATCGCATCGCGCCGACCGCACTGCCGCGATCCTCGATCGTGATCTCGGACGAGCCGCTGAGCGTCGAGACCAACTACCGCACCGAGTTCGTCGCGGTGCTGAGCCATCAGCCGCAAGGCGGCTTCATCACGCGCCCGCGCACGCCCCCTGTCGATATGCAGGTCGCGAGCGGCAGCGACGGCGATTTCTTCGGCTTCATGTACCCGCGCAATCCGGAACCCCAGCCCAGATATGCGCCGCAGCGTGGTGGGCAGTATTATCGCCAGGGGCCAATGGGCTGGCGGTAAGACGCGCGCGGCGGAGCGCCCGCAGGCCGCGTGACCCTCGGGATCATTCGGACCTCCCCGGTGGCATTGTCGAGGTTCGCGGGATGACCGGGCATCGTCTCTGACGTCCCGCAATACCGGCAACGTGGTTTGTTGAGAGCATGGACCATTTCGGCGCGAACCCGCGGTATTGATCCAGGTCAATTCCGGTCGAAACCAGCGACCCATATACTTCCTCAGGAGCTGTCCAATGGCAAAATCGGTAACGCGGACCAGGCGATCGGGTAAAGCAGGCGCTCGACGGGGCATCGAACTCAACCCGGTCGAACGATCGCTGGTCGAGCAATCGTCTCAAGGTGCGGTCGAAGCCAAGCTTGCCGCCCTGGATACGATCCTGCACGGACCGCCGACGCTGAACGCCCGCAGCGAGCCGGTGATCGCGATGCTGGACGGGGCCTCCCCGGACGATGCGCAACGCTTGCGGGAGCTATTGACCGGCAAGAAGCAGAAGCTCGCGCGGCAGGACGTCGACCAGCTTTCCGAGGACTGGCGCGTGGGCGCCTATCCCTACGCTGCGCGCATGCTCCGCAAGGATTACGAGCAACAGAAATTCGTTCTGCAGACCGAGCTTCTGAAAATGCAGAACTGGATGAAGGAGACACGCCAGAGAGTGGTGCTTCTGTTCGAGGGACGCGACGCCGCGGGAAAGGGCGGCGCGATCAAGCGCTTCATGGAACATCTCAATCCGCGCGGCGCCCGGGTGGTGGCGCTCGAGAAGCCGAGCGAGGTCGAGCGCGGACAGTGGTATTTCCAGC
This sequence comes from Bradyrhizobium ivorense, assembly GCA_943369715.1. Classification (GTDB taxonomy): domain Bacteria; phylum Pseudomonadota; class Alphaproteobacteria; order Rhizobiales; family Xanthobacteraceae; genus Bradyrhizobium; species Bradyrhizobium ivorense_A. The sequence goes on along the minus strand of CALROE020000250.1, from coordinate 3,967 downwards.
GCTATGTGCAGCACCTGCCGACCGCCGGCGAGATCGTGCTGTTCGACCGCAGCTGGTACAATCGCGCAGGCGTCGAGCGCGTGATGGGATTTTGCGCGCCGAGTGAATATGAGGAGTTTCAGCGGCAGGTTCCGGAGTTCGAACGCAACCTCGTTCGAAGCGGTATTCACCTCATCAAGTTCTGGTTCTCGGTCAGCCGCGACGAACAGCGGCGACGATTCAAGGAGCGCGAGGGGCACCCGCTGAAGCAGTGGAAGCTTTCACCGATCGATCTTGCATCGCTCGACAAGTGGGACGACTACACCAAGGCCAAGGAGGCCATGTTCTTCCACACCGATACCGCCGATTGCCCCTGGATCGTCATCAAGTCCGACGACAAGAAGCGCGCCAGGTTGAACGCCATGCGCTACGTGCTGCATTCCATGCCCTACGCGGGCAAGGACGCCAAACGGATAGGACACGTGGACAACCTGCTGGTGGGCCGGGCGAACATCATTCACGAGCGCGAGGAGCACCCGACCTGATTGGAGGCGTCGGCAATCGCTACAGATCCACCACCACGTAATCGCTCTCTACCGACACGGCGAGCGTCTCCGCCACATACGGCCCCTTCACCACATTGGCGCCCGGCTCGACATTGACAGCATAGGCCCGGGTGCGGAATTTCCTGGGGTCGCAGTACGATTGCCCGGTGCGGATGTCGAATTCCCAGCCGTGCCAGGGGCAGCGCAGGATTTCGCCCTGCCTGGTGTACTCGATCTCGCCGGGATCGGAGGATTGCGCAAGTCCGATCAGCGGGCCCTCGCACAGCGCCGCGCCCTGGTGCGGACAGCGATTCAACAGGCCGAAGAATTCGCCGTTGATGTTGAAGATCGCAATGGGGCGTTCATCGATGGTGAGGAATTTGCGCGTGCCCGGCGGCAACTCGTCCACCGGGGCGATGACGTGGCGGGTCATTAAACGATACCGTACAGCTTTTTGGCATTGCCGAGATAGAACGCCTCGCGGTTGGCGTCGCTGACGCCGGGCGGCAGCACGCGCGACGGCTCGTCAAAATCCCAATGCGGGTAATCGGTGGCGAACAACAGCTTGTCCCAGCCGATCCAGTCGATGACATCGAACAGATGGTCGCGCCGCTCCGGGTCTTCCATCGGCTGCGTGGTCCAGAAGATGTGGTCGCGGATATATTCCGACGGCTTGCGCTTGAGATGCGGCACCTCGCTGTGCAGCTTTGCGAAGACCTTGTCGAGCCGCCATGACAGCGACGGCGCCCAGCCGAAGCCGGCCTCGATCATCACCATCTTCAGTTTCGGAAAACGCTCGAACACGCCTTCCAGCACGATGCTGGCGAGCGCGGTCTGCTGGCACTGCGAATGGCCGACCATCTCCTCGATGTAGAAGCTCGGCCAGCCCGATGCGGTGATCGGGTTGCCGCCGAAGCCGAAGGCGTGCACGCCGACCGGAAGACCGGCCTCCTCGGCGGCCTCGTAGATCGGCCAGTAGCGGCGCTGGCCGAGCGGCTCGACGTTGCGGCTGAGCAGCAGCACCTGGACGAAATTCCTGTCGCCGGCGCGGCGGCGGATTTCGGCGGCCGCTGACACGCCGTCCTCGTTGGCGACGACGACGGAGGCTTTCAAGCGACTGTCCTGGCTGGTCCATTTTGCAACCTGCCAGTCGTTGATGGCGGTCGCCAGCGCGGCGGAAAGATCGTGATTGCGCATGCCCTGCCCGGTGCCGCCGAGCGGATTGAGTACCCCGAGCGCGACATTGTAGGGATCGAGCAGCTGCTGCTGCATGAATGACAGCGACGAGCCCTGCTGCCCGCCTTCCGGCGGCCAGGCGTCGCGGCGCGACGCGTTCGGCTGCGCCTTGGGATAGGGCGGGCCTTCTGTCATGCCCTGATAGGCGGGCTTGCCGTAGGTCTCAATGTGCGCGTGCCAGCGCTTCGCCAGGAACGGGTAGAGCTCGGTCGCGGTCGCGCGCGCCGGATGGATATCGCAGTCGGCAATCGCGATCTTCACCTGAACCGACGTATCGGGCGCCGGGTGGTCGCGGAACTGGACGTTCATGGCGTCGTCTCCCTTGCAACAGGCTGCTTGAGGCGGGGGTAAGTCGCGTGCGGATTTTCGATCATGATCTTGCGCACAAGATCGGGAGACATCGCCTCGGGCAGCACCTGGTCGCCTTCGAATTGCCAGTGCGGATAGTCGGTCGAGAATAGGAGCAATTCATCCGACTGCATATGGTCAAACAGGCGATTGAGGATCGCCGGATCCGGCGGCGCGTCGATCGGCTGCAGCGAGAACCGGATGTTGCTTCGCACAATTTCCTGGGGCGAGCGATCCACCCACGGCGTTTCCATGCGCACGCCGCGCCAGAACTTGTGCAGCCGCCAGAGGTAAGACGGCAGCCAGCTCCAGCCGGATTCCAGCATCACCATTTTGAGGTTGGGATGCCGCGCGAACACGCCCTCGACGATCAGGCTGGTCAATTGGGTCTGGAACGCCTGCGCCTGCGCGACGTAATCCTCGATGTGATAGGAGCCCCAGCCGACCGAGGTCGGCGGGTTGTGATAATTGCTGCCGGCGTGAATGCCGATCGGCAATCCCAGCCGCTCGGCAGCGGCATAGATCGGCCAGTAGGCACGCTTGCCCAGCGGCATGTCGCCCATGACAAGCATTTGCACCTGAACGAAACGCGGGTCTTTCGCGCAGCGCTCGATCTCCGCCACCGACTTCTCGACGCTCTGCACCGGAATCACGATCGAACCGCGCAGCCGCGGCTCCTTGTCGAGCCACTCTTTCACGAGCCAGTCGTTCAGCGCGCGGCAGAACGCATCCGCCATGTCCTCGGAAAACACCATCTGCACGCCGTACAAGGGATTGCAGATGCCATGGCTGACACCGAAGCGGTCGAGCGCCTGTGTCTTCATGTCCTGGAGGCTGGAGCCCGGCTTGCCCTGCGCCGGCCGCCAGTCCGGGCGCGACGAAATCGGCGAGTTGGTCGGATAGGATTGCGACACCAGGTCGGTCATGCCTCGCGTCGTCACCTGGTCGCGCCAGTAGTCGTTGAGGTAGGGCAGCAGGCTGGTCAGATGAGGAACGGCAGGATGCAGATCGCAATCCACGCCGCCCGCGAGCGGTGACGTCATGACCTCTGGTTTCCTCTGCGCGCGTGGCATCCTTCGAATTCGGCGTTGGCTCGCTGAATCCGTGAGCCAGCATAGGGCGGACGCGCGTCCCCGTCCATCGGCGGAGCCAATGCATCGCGAGTCGGCAGCCATGCATTCCTGTGCTAGGAGGTCGTTGAAGCCCATCCCGCGCCAGAATTGAGAGCCGAATGAAAGACCTTGTCCCGATCGCCGAGAAGATTGCCGCCAAACTGATCGAACGCAAGCAGACCATCGCGATCGCGGAATCCTCGACCGGCGGGCTGATTTCCGCGAGCCTGCTCGCGGTGCCCGGCGCCTCCGCCTATTTCCTCGGCGGCGCCGTGGTCTATACGCGCGATGCGCGGCGTCTGCTGATGGACATTCCCGACGATGCGATGAAAGGCATCCGCTCGGCGTCCGAGCCTTATGCCAAGCTGCTGGCGAGCCAGATCCGCCAGCGTTTCGCCACCGACTGGGGCCTGTCGGAGACCGGCGCCACGGGCCCGACCGGCAACCGCTACGGCGACGCCGCCGGCCACAGCTGCATGGGGCTCGCGGGGCCGCAGAATGCGGTGATTACGCTGGAGACCGGCAGCGCCGACCGCCAGGCCAACATGCACAGCTTTGCGGGTGCGGCGCTGAATCTGCTGCTGCAGAATTTGTCGCGGTGACAACCACCCCGCGTCGTCCCCGCGCACGCGCATAGGCGCTAAGATAGTTTGACCATTTTTTGGTACTTCCGTTTTCTCGGCGGCTCGTGGAGATGACGTTGGAGAGCGGAGATTGATCTGCGCAAAGAGCCGATATCCGGCTGTG
>CALROE020000249.1:0-5805 GCA_943369715.1 Bradyrhizobium ivorense | reverse complement strand
TCGGCATCACGGTGTTCGTGTCGGTCGAGAGCGCCGATCATTCCGAGGCCTGGCTCAAGACCTTTGCCGGCGCCGTCAGCGCGATGCCGGAGGTGATGGAGTTTTATCGCATGGCCGGCGACGTCGACTACATGCTGCGCGTCGTGGTCGCGGACATGGCGAGCTATGACGTGTTCTACAAGAAGCTGATCGGCGCGGTGCCGCTGAAGAACGTCACCTCGCGTTTTGCGATGGAGAAGATCAAGTCGGTGACGGCGCTGCCGGTGCCGGCGATGGCCTAGCAGGCCCCCTCCGTAGTTCTACAGCCGGGCCATTCACCCGAAATTAGCTTTGGCGCTGTATCCGGTTCGAATGGGTCCGGTCCAGAATATCACGACGTCGCGTTGGCCGGCCTGGCTCAACGCCACAGCCCTGTTGCTCGCCAGCTTTATCGCGGTTGCGGCGCTGTCGCTGCAGGTACGTCCCGGCACCGAAATTGTCGCCGTCGCCTTTCCGCCCTGGTGGAACACACAGCAAATTTTCGCGGCCGCAGCTTCCGCTGATGCCGCGATCGTCAGGACCACCGCTCTACCAGCCATTCTCGTGGTGAGACCTAACGATCAGGAAGGTCTGGGCCGTTTGCGCCACGCCGGCGCATGGCTGACGATCGATCCCCAGGCCATCGCCGCCTGCTTCAACACTTCCGCCAAAGAATCCGAGAAGGAAATCTGACCATGAATATCGGCAGCAAGGATCTCGACGCTTTGCGCGAAACCGCCAGCAAGGCGCTGATCGCGCTGCTCTGGCTGCATGTTCCGATTGCGACGGCCGTCGGCATGGCGCGCGGCGCCTGGCTGATGCCGACCCTTCTCACGGCCGCCTTCGCCTTGGCGGCGACGTTGTCGTGGCGCGCCGCAGGCAACGGACTTTCGACCAGCCTCGTAGTCGCCGTCGCGCTGATGGGCGGGGTTTCGGTGTTTACCTGGGAGCTCGCAGGCCATCCCTGGCAGATCGACATGCACATGTACTTCTTCGCGGCGCTGGCCTGTCTCGTCGCCTATTGCGACATCAGGCCGATCCTCGCGGGAACCGTCGCCGTCGCCCTGCATCATCTGGCGCTGAATTTCATCATTCCGGCGGCGATCTTCCCGGGCGGTGCCGACTTTGGCCGCGTGGTGCTTCACGCCGGCATTCTCATCCTCGAAGCCGGCGTGCTGGTGCTGGTTGCCTATCAGCTCGAGCGGCTGTTCATGACCACGGCGCAGAAGACGGCCGAAGCCGAAACCGCAAACGCCGCCGAGGCCCGGGCTACCGCCGAGCGCGGCCAGGCCGAGCAGCAGGCCAGGCTCGAACGCGATGCCGCGATGCAGCGGCTCGCCACCGAGTTCGAAAGCAAGGTCGGTCATATCGTCGAAGCCGTCGCCGTGGCCGCCCGCGAAATGCAGGGCATGTCCTCGTCGATGAGCAACAGCAGCGGGGCAGCCGCGCGACAGACCGCGGCAGCCGCCGCCGCATCGACCCAGGCTTCGCTCAATGTCGGGACCGTGGCCTCGGCGGCCGAGCAGCTGACCGCCTCGATCAGCGAAATTGCACAGCAGGCGACGCGCTCCGCCACCGTCACCGGAAAGGCGGCCGATGAGGCCCGCCGCACCAACGCCGTCGTCGAGGGCCTCGCCGCAGGGACCCAGAAGATCGGCGAGGTCGTGACCCTGATCCAGTCCATCGCCAGCCAGACCAACCTGTTGGCCCTCAATGCCACGATCGAAGCCGCGCGCGCCGGCGAGCACGGCCGCGGGTTTGCGGTGGTCGCCAGCGAGGTCAAGGCGCTGGCCAATCAGACCGCACAGGCGACCGAAGAAATCTCGTCGCAAATCCAGAGTATCCAGGCGGCGACCGGTGAGGCCGTCAGCGCGATCCAGGCGATCGGCGGCACCATTGCCGAAATCAACGAAATCTCCAACGCCATTGCGAGCGCGGTCGAACAACAGGGTTCGGCGACACGCGAAATCTCCGGCAACGTGCAGCAGGCGGCGAACGGCACCCGCGAGGTCAACGAGAACATCGTCGGCGTCGCCGAGGCTTCCAGCGATCTCGGCAGCTCGGCGTCGAAACTGCTGGACGCGGCGACGGGGCTATCGTCGCAGTCCGAACGGTTGAAATTCGAGGTCGGCAGCTTCCTCGGATCGGTGCGAGCGGCGTAGACCGCGCTCGCGAACAACCACAATCGTCGTCACCCGCGAGTGCGGGTGCCCAGTATTCCAGAGACGCCCAAAAATAAGAACGAGAAGCCGCGGCGTACTGGGGCGCCCGGTCAAGCCGGGCGATGACGGCGGTGGGTGTGGCGCGTTCGAGCGCTGCCTCAAATCGTCTGGTTATATGCCCCGACCTCGGGGTGCGTCCGCAGCACCACATTCATCGCCTCGAACAGATCGTGCATGCGCTGCTCGCTGACCGGGCTCTCGACCACCACCACCAGTTCCGGCTTGTTGGATGACGCCCGCACCAGGCCCCAGCTGCCGTCCTCGACGGTGACGCGCACGCCGTTGACGGTGACGAGATCGCGAATCTTCTGCCCCGCAACCTGCTCGCCCTTTTTCTGCATCGCCTCGAAATGCTTCACCACGGCATCGACCACGCCATATTTGGTTTCATCGGCGCAATGCGGCGACATCGTCGGCGACGACCAGGTTTTCGGCAGCGCATCCTTCAGGTCCGCCATCGACTTGCCGGGCGCGCGGTCCAGCATCTCGCAGATCGCGATCGCCGAGATCAGGCCGTCGTCATAGCCGCGGCCGAGCGGCGCGTTGAAGAAGAAGTGGCCGGACTTCTCGAAGCCGGCCAGCGCGCCCAACTCGTGGGTGCGGCGCTTCATGTAGGAATGGCCGGTCTTCCAGTAGGTGACTTTTGCACCTTGTTTCTGCAACACCGGGTCCGTCGCAAAGAGGCCGGTGGATTTGACGTCGACCACGAACTGCGCATTCGCCGTCACCGCCGACATGTCGCGCGCCAGCATCACTCCGACCTTGTCCGCAAAAATTTCCTCGCCGGTATTGTCGACCACGCCGCAGCGGTCGCCGTCGCCGTCGAAGCCGAGGCCGACATCGGCCTTGTGCTGGAGCACGGCATCGCGGATGGCGTGCAGCATTTCCATGTCTTCGGGATTGGGATTGTATTTCGGAAAGGTGTGATCGAGCTCGGTGTCGAGCGGTACCACCTCGCAGCCGATCGCCTGCATCACCTGCGGCGCGAACGCGCCGGCGGTGCCGTTGCCGCAGGCGACCACGACCTTCAGCTTGCGCTTCAGCTTCGGACGCTTCGTCAGGTCGGCGATGTAGCGCGCCGGAAAATTCTCGTGAAACTGATAGGAGCCGCCGACCTTGTTGCTGAACCCGGCGTTGAGCACGATTTCCTTCAGCCGGGTCATCTCGTCCGGCCCGAAGGTGAGCGGCCGGTTGGCGCCCATCTTGACGCCGGTCCAGCCATTATCGTTATGCGACGCCGTCACCATCGCGACGCAGGGCACGTCGAGGTCGAACTGCGCGAAATACGCCATCGGCGTCATGCACAGCCCGATGTCGTGAACCTTGCAGCCGGAGGCCAACAGCCCCGAAATCAGCGCGTACTTGATCGAGGCCGAATAGCCGCGGAAATCGTGCCCGGTGACGACTTCCTGCTTGACGCCGAGCTCCGCGATCAGCGCGCCGAGCCCCATGCCCAGCGCCTGAATGCCCATCAGGTTGATTTCCTTGCCGAACAGCCAGCGCGCGTCATATTCGCGAAAGCCGGTCGCCTTCACCATCGGCTCGGATTCATAGGCGTAGGTATTCGGAACCAGCGCGGGTTTCGGCTTCGGAAACATTCAGGCCTCGTGGTCAAACGCAAAAAAGGGCACCGCAGCCATAGCGAATGCGCGGCCGCAGCGGAAGGCAGGATCGGCGTTGTGGCGATTAAATGCGGCGGATTGGCCGCGAAAGCTGCCTATTGCTCAAGCACCAGCCTGCCGCCCGAGTACTCAAACCGCTTCAGCTTCGACAGGAACGAGAGGCCGAGCAGATTTTCCGACAAGGCCTCATCGGGCAGCACCATGGCGTCGACGTCGCGCACCACGATGCCGTCCAGTTCGACCATGGCGAGCCGCGTGCGGGCCGCCTTGATGGTGCCGTTGGCAGTCGAGACGGTCGTGGTGTAATCGCTGCGGTTGGGGCGGAAACCGAACCGTGCCGCGGACTTCTCGTTCAGCGCCACCACGGACGCGCCGGTATCGATCATGAAGCCGATCCGCTGGCCGTCAATCCGGCCCTCGGTCTGGAAGTGGCCGCGGGCGTCGCGCGGAATGCTGAGGCTGCGGCCGCTGGTCTGGACCGGCGCTTCGACGGGAGCTTTTTGGGAGACGTTTTTGGCCAGCGCCGGCGACGACGTCATCTTGTCCGCCATCTGCGCCATGAGGGTGCCGAGGCCGATCATGAAGGCGGCTATAATCATGATGTTACGCATTACGCCACACTCGCTGAGAGATCCGCAATCTCACCACAAAACCCACCGAGCCGCGATGAACGGCGGCGGCGGAGACTGCCATTTTGGCTAAAAGGATGAGTGAAGGGTTAACGGGGTACTGAAGTCGTCACGTCCCCCGCGGCTTCACCCGCCTGGTCGGCGCGGCGCTGGCTGGATCCTCGGGCCAGGGATGCCGCGGATAGCGCCCGCGCAAATCGGAACGCACGGCCGCGTAGCTGCCGCGCCAAAAGCCCGGCAGGTCGCGGGTCACCTGCACCGGGCGGTGTGCTGGCGACAACAGTTCCAGCACCAGCGGCACCGCGCCCTTGGCGATCGACGGGTGGGTGTTGAGCCCGAACAATTCCTGCAGGCGGACCGCGATCGTCGGCCCCTGCTCGGCCTCGTAGTCGATCGCCAGCTGGGTGCCGGTCGGCGCCTCGAAATGGGTCGGCGCTTCCCGTTCCAGCCGCGCGCGCAATTCCCAGGGCAGCAGCGCCATCAGCGCATCCGACAGATCTCCCGCCGAAAGATCCTTCAACGCTGTCTTGTCGTACAGTGCCGGCGCCAGCCACGCCTCGCGCTGCTCGGCAAGTGCGTCATCGGACAGATCAGGCCAGCTTTCACCCTCGGCCTTGCGCAAGAACATCACGCGGTCGCGCCACTGCTTGGCCGGCTTCGACCAGGGCAGCCTGTCGAGGCCGGCGGCGACCAGCCCGTCGGCCAGCACACGCGCGGTCTCGGCCGAAGGTTTCAGCGCCATCGGCGTCTCCGACAGCGTGATCGCATGCAGGGTTTTCCGGCGCCGCGCGCGCAGCGCCATCGCGCCGCGATCGAAGGAAATCTCGTCCGCGCTCTCGATCTGGTCGGCGAAGCGCAGCTCGATGTCGGATTGCAGGATCGGCGCCGCCAGCAGGATACGGCCGTTGGCGGCCGTGCCGGTGAGTTCGGCGACCGCGATATAGGGCGCGCGCGCCAGCGCGGAAGTCTGGTCGACCGCGGCGCCGCGGCCGTTGGCGAGGACAAAACTGCCATTGCCGCGGTTGCGCGCGACGCGGTCGGGAAACGCAAGCGCGAGCATCACGCCAGTCGAGGGCGAGGTTTCTTCGGCGGACGCGCCCTCGGTGGCCGCGACTTGCGAAGCCCAGCGCCGGGCCAGCGTGCGCGCACTGGAGGCACGCTGCGAGCGATCGCGTCGGAACTGATCGAGCCTGAAATCGAGATCGACGCTGTCGCCGCCGAGGCCGCGCTCGGTCAGCACGGCGGCACTGTCGGCGGCTCGTTCGCCCGCGCCGAGCCGATGCGAATCCACGATCATCCGCGCCAGCCGTGGCG
>CALROE020000248.1:0-5808 GCA_943369715.1 Bradyrhizobium ivorense | reverse complement strand
CGGACCAGCCCCCGAAACCGGCCGCGCCAGGCGCGAGCCGCCGACCATCGACCTCGAGGCGACGGAGGTCTCCGGCGAGACCCAGGCTGCCTCCGCCGGCGTGAAACCGGAGCCGAAACCGGAACCAGCGGCGCCACGGGCTTCGACGGGCGCGATGTCTGCCGCCCTCATTGCCGCATTTTCCGGAGCAAGCACCGCCGCGCTGGTGCTCGGTGCTGCCTGGTTCACCGGATGGCCGGCGCCACCGCCGCCGGCCCCGGCGCCGCAGGTCAGTTCCCTGATCAGTTCCGCCGCCGTCGACGGTCTTGCCGCGCGCGTTGCGAGCATCGAGTCCAAGGTAGCCGTGCCCGCCGCCGCTGCGCCCGATCCCGCGGCCGCCGCCCGCGCGGAAGCGTTGGAAAAATCGCTGGCCGCACTGCGCGGCGAACTTGCCACCCAGCGCGCGCAATCGGACAAGCTCGCTTCAGCCATCAACGACGTGAAATCGGCGCCGCAAGGCGCGCCGCTGCCGGACCTGTCCGCGATCAACGAACGCATCGCCCAGATCGAACGCGCCGCCCGCGCGCAGAACGCGGAGCTCAGCAAGGAAATCGCCAGGCCGGCCGACGATGTGCCGCTGCGCCGCATCGTGGCGGCGGCCCTGCTCGACGTTCTCGTTCGCACCGGCGATCCCTATCCCGCGGCGATGGCGGCGGCGAAAACGCTGGCGCCGAATCCGGATGCCTTGAAGCCGCTGGAAGGCTTTGCGGCGTCCGGCGTGCCGAGCGCCGCCAGCCTGAACCGCGAATTGCTGACGCTGGTGCCGAAATTGTCGCCCCCGGCGCCGGAAACCTCGACGACAGGTACCGGCATTGTCGACCGGCTGCAGGCGGGCGCCGCCAAACTCGTCCGCATCGAGCGCAGCGACGCAGTCGGCAACGATCGCGGCGCGGTGGTGGCGCGGGTCACGGCGGCGGCGTTGCGCAACGATTTCGCCGAGGCGCGGCGCGAATTGAAGACGCTGGCGCCGGCCGATCGCGCCGCCGCGCAAGCCTGGCTCGACAAGGCCGATGCCCGCGATGCGGCGCTCGCGGCCTCCCGTCAATTCGCCGCCGATGCGATGGCGACACTCGCCAAGCCCGCTCAATGACAAGCCTGCACAATAAGCCCGTACAATAAGCTCGCAGAACAGGACTTTCATGTATCGGATCATTCTGTACCTGGTGTTGATCGCGCTCGCAGCCGCTGGTGCGGCATGGGTTGCCGATCAGGGCGGCGATGTTGCGCTGAATTGGGGCGGCTGGCGCGTCCAGACCTCCCTGCCGGTGTTCGCGCTGGCGCTCGGCGTCACCATTGTCGCCGTCATGCTGGCATGGGCGATCCTGCGCGCGCTGTGGCGCACGCCGGAGCGTCTCCGGCACCGGCGGCGCGAACGCCGCCAGGCGCGCGGCCGCCATGCCATCACCCAGGGGCTGCTGGCGATCGGTCACGGCGATTCCGTCGCGGCCCGCCGCCACGCGGATGTCGCGCGCCGCGATGCCGGACACGATCCGCTGGCGCTGCTGCTGCAAGCGCAATCCGCCCAGCTGGCCGGCGACCGCGAAGGCGCGCAACGCGCCTTCCGCGCCATGGCGGAACGCGAGGACACACGATTGTTGGGTCTGCGCGGGCTGTTCATCGAAGCGCAGCGCGCCGACGATCCGGTCGGCGCGGTCATGATCGCCGAAGAGGCGCTGAAGCTGGCGCCGGCCTCGACCTGGGCCTCGCATGCCTTGCTCGGATTCCGCTGCGCCAAGGGCGACTGGAGCGGCGCGCTTGCTATTCTCGACAACAATCTCGCCTCGGGGCTGATCGACAAGGCCACCTTCCGGCGCCAGCGCGGCGTGCTGCTGACGGCGCGCGCGCTGGAGCTGGAAAAGGTCGACCGCGACAGATCGCGCGAAAGCGCGATGGAAGCGATCAAGCTGGCGCCGACGCTGGTGCCGGCTGCGGTGCTGGCGAGCAAGTATCAGAGCGAGGCGCATCAGATCCGGCGCTCGATGCGGATCGTGGAGACGGCGTGGCTGGCGCAGCCGCATCCGGATCTCGCCGATGCCTATGCGCATGTGAAGCTCGGCGATTCCGCGCGGCAGCGGCTGGTGCGAATCGAGACGCTGGCGGCGAAGGCGCCCGGCCATATCGAGAGCGCGCTGGCGATCGCGCGCGCCGCGATCGATGCCGCGGAATACGAACGCGCGCGGGCGGCGCTGGCGCGGTTCATCGCCGTGCCGACGCAACGGGTGGCGCTGCTGATGGCGGAAATCGAGCGCACCGAGCACGGCGACAGCGGCCGGGCGCGGGCCTGGACCTTGCGCGCGGTACGCGCGCAGCACGATCCGGTGTGGACCGCGGACGGCTATGTCAGCGACCGCTGGCGGCCGGTGTCGCCGGTATCCGGGCGGCTGGATGCATTTCAATGGCAGACGCCGCTGGCGGCCTTGCCGTCCGACAACAGCGCCGCCATTGAAGCCTTCGTCCTCGAAGAGGAAATGCTGGCGCCACCGCGCCGTGTCGAGCCGCCGAAACAGCCCGAAGCCGAGGCGGCCGCCGAGGAGGCCACGCCGCCGGCTGCGGCGCAGGACAATTCCCCGACCCTGGCTCCGGCCGCCGAACCGGCCGCTGCTGCCGAGTCCGAACCGGCGCCCGCGCCGTCCCCGCCGCCGCCCGCCGAACCCGTGCCCGCGGCGCCCGCGCCGCTGTTCCGTGCCCGCCAGGATATTCCCAAACACGCCCCCGCCAGCGTTCCCCAGGTGATTCCCATCCTGCGGGCGCCCGACGATCCCGGGATCGACGACGATCCCGCCAGCGAGGAATTCAGGGAGCAATTAAGCCCGGCACAGAGCCAGGCCGGCGGCTGGCGCGGGTTTCTGTCCCGCTGGGGCAGTTGAAATAGGAGATTTCGGGGAGCGTTTTTCTTGCAAAAACGCCTGCTGCCCGATATCAGGGGCCAGCGTTTTCAGGCCGCTGCCTGAGCGCATCACTTGGTCCGCCGCAATAGCTCAGTTGGTAGAGCACGTCATTCGTAATGACGGGGTCACAGGTTCGAGTCCTGTTTGCGGCACCAGCCAAACAACATCAATCATTTTGACCCCCCGAGGGTCGAGGTCCGTTACTCCTCACCTTCATCGAAATAATCCAAATCGATCCGTTTGAGTTCGACGGTTCTTTCGATTCGAACGCCTACGCCATATTGAACCATGAGCCGCGCAAGCTCTTTCCCGTCTATCAATATGATGCGTTGAGGCACCTTGATAGCGTACTCGATCGCTCCTCTTGAAAATGAGCTTGTCGTTACGAAAACACCTTTTGAGGCACCTTGTCCGACTAGTGCGCCAGCAAATTGCTGGATGCGTTCGCGCCCAATCGTATTATCGGCTGCATAGCGCTTTGCCTGTATGTAAACAACGTCAAGACCTAACGGATCCTCATTTACAACGCCATCGATTCCCTCATCACCGCTCTTGCCGAGCCGTTGAACGACGTTGGCTCTTGACCCGCCGTAACCCATTGCAACGATTAGATCGACGACCAACCTTTCAAAAAAGCTTGGTGACAGCTCCCATATTCGAATCAAAAGTTGGCTTTTCAGATTCTCAAAGATTTGAGTTTCTGCCTGCTGAACCGCCTCTTCAGGCGTGACCGCCGATTCAAGAAGTTCGCTTACAGCCGCGGGGGCAGTGGGGGCGACCTCGTTTCCCGTCCCGTCAGGAGCTTTAGGGGACTGAAAGGCAATGAACTCAGGAAACTGCTTCAATACCTGCGCATCGATACGAGTTGGATTATCCGTGAGAAGTTGTTTGCCACGATCAGTTATTTCAAAATGAGAGCGACGAGTTCGCCTTATCGCGCCAGCCTTATCCAAATAGGTGCGTGCCCAGTGCACCCGATTTGCAAATATGGGCTGTTTTCCACTTGGCAGAAGTTGTTGCCGTTCATCCTCCGTTAATTTCAGCTGTTCTGCGATATCCTTAATCGCATCATTTATGTTCTTCTCCGACCCGTCTGAACTAAAAGCGAGCAGTGGACGCATCAGCGATTGATAGTCGGGAACGGGCATGTGACTCGCCTCGAGCGTTATGGTGCTCCTTCATTCAACTTCACTAGTTTTTGCTAGCGAAGCAAGCTTTGAGCGTTTCGCTGGTGACGGCAGAAGCGAATCCGCTCGCAAGTTCCGTCGATGCCTTGGCTGTCTCTGAGCGAATAAAGTTTTTTGGATCCAAACAGTTCTGGCAAGTATGGAGCCGCACCAAACGCAGCCCTTTGCGCCAACGCCCTCTCCGTGACCCGCCTCACATACCCTCATTCCCATCCCGCTCTAATCTCCCCGCAACGCGGAACCACGGGAGATTTCACATGCGTAAATACTTCTTGATCACGGCGATGGTGCTGGCGTCGGCAACAGCCCAGGCCGGTCCGGTGCGGAGCCTGACGCTGGCGTCGAACGAACAGCCGGCGGCGGCCGAGCCAGCCAAGCCGGTCGAACAGAAGGCGGGCGAGGCGCCGAACGCCGTCAAAACTCTGGCCGCCACCGAAGCGCCTGCCTCTGTCGCGCGCCCCGCAGCCGTCGGTACGGCGACCGATGCGCCGAAGGCTGAGACGACCAAACCCGTCGCCGAGAAAGCCACCAGGACGACCAGCGCGGAGAAGCCGAAGCGCCGGCGCGAATCGACCGAAGCGCGGGTAATCCGCGAACTGCATCGCCACGGCATCTATTGGTGAGCCACCAATCGCGTCGTCCTGAAGCGACGACGCGGCTCGCATCGCGGGCTGGTGCCGCGCAGACCAGCCATCACCCGCGCGTGATCTGGCCGCATGGATTTTGAACTAATCGTTACCTGTGAAGCAGTTCACATCCATATTTCGCAGCTGCGGTAATACGCGGGCGAAACCGAACGAGGGAGGCGTCCGTGCCTTCAATGGATGATCAGAGCAGAATGAGCCGCACCATCGCCCGGCTGGGGATTGTTCGAATCCTCCTGGTCCAGGTCATGGTCTTGCTTGCGCTGGCCGGCGCCGTCGTTCGGTACGTCAACTGGTCGTCCGAGGTGGCCTGGCAGGAGTTTCTCAGCGCGAGCCGGCCGGCGCTGGCCGGCGCCAGCAGTCGACCGCAGCCGCCACCGCAGCAGCAGCCTCAGCCTCCGGTGCAGACCGTCAAAAGCAAGGCGGCCTGCGCCAAGAAAGCCTGAACCGGGAAGGCTTGAATCAGGAGATCCCGAGCGGGCGCGTTATTCCGTCACCGTCTGGATCACGCTGCTGACCGGGCGGCTGGCGACGGCCGGCAGCTTCATGTCCTTGACCAGCATCGCGTCGTATTCGGCCAGCGTCTCCAGCTGCACCTTGGCCTTCATGTGCACCACCTTGTAGCCGCCGGCCTTGAGGCGGCGCAGCAGCGTGGGCAGCGCTTCCGCGGTGCGCTTCTGCAGGTCGTGCATCAGGATGATGCCCTTGCCCGTCTTGTCGAGCTTGGTCATCACATTAGTGACGATCTGTGCGGCGTCCTTGGACTTGAAGTCGAAGGAGTCGACATCGGTCGAGAACATCGCGATGTTGCGTGTGCCGAGATAGTCCACCGAAGCCGGGGTATGCTGCAGGCCGGGAAAGCGGAAGAACGGCGCCGGCGCGGTGCCGATCGCCATCTTGATGGCGCTGAATCCCTTTTCGATCTCTTCCCTGACCTGCGCTTCGGTCAGCTTCTTGCTGTCGAGATGCGCATGCGACCAGGTGTGGGAGCCGACGGTGTGGCCGGCATTGTAGACCTGCTTCAGGATTTCCGGATGATAGGTGGAGTGC
>CALROE020000247.1:0-5809 GCA_943369715.1 Bradyrhizobium ivorense | reverse complement strand
CGATTAACCTGAAGATGATCCTGCTCGGGGTCGCGGCGCTCGTGGCCTCGTTTTTCGTCAGCCTGAAAGCGATGGACTGGGTGGCGCCGCGCGGCACCGTGGGTGCGCCCGTGCTGGTCCAATTGCCGCCACTGCCGCCGGCGCCGCGCGCATCCAGCATCATCGCGCCGGTGGCGATCGCGCTGTCGGCGATTCGCGACGCCGCCGAGCGCGGCGCGCCGCGCACCTTTGCCGGCAAGGCCGACAATCCTGTGACGTCGATCCTGCAGAACGCCGATATCGGCTGGACCGCTTCGCGCGCACCGATTGCCGCGACCGGCGCCCAGGACGTGCTGTCGCTGACCACCGCGATCACGGGAACGCTGAACGTGACCGGCTCGCTGTCGGCGAAGGCGACCGGCGCGGTCGGCGATGCGCTGGGCGGCCTGCTCGGCGGCGAGCTCGGCAAGAAGATCGGCAGCGTCAACATCAAGAACCTCAACGCCAGCGCCGAGATCAAGGGCAACGTCGTCATCACCGCGCGGCCAAAACTCGCCGCCGCCTGGCGGCTCGAGCCGAACCTGGCAGCGCAGGTCAATCTCGGCGATACCAGCCTCGTGGTGGCGGGCGCGCGCGTCAACGTGCCGGCGCAGGTCAAGCCGCTGATCGACAAGACGGTGGCCGAGCAGATCGCGGTGGCGCAGGCGCGGATCCGCAACGATCCAGCACTTGAGCAGAACGCGCGGACCCAGTGGGCCAAGGCCTGCCGCTCGATTCCGCTGCAGGGCACCGGCGCCACCTCGACGCTGCCGGCACTGTGGCTGGAGCTGCGGCCGACCCGCGCCATCGCGGCGCAGCCGCGCGTCGATGCCCAGGCGGTGACGCTGACGCTCGGCATCGAGGCGGAGACCCGCATCACGCCGGTGCAGACCAAGCCGGACTGCCCGTTCCCGGCGACCATCTCCATCATCCCGCCGACGCCGGGAGGCGTCAGCATCGGCGTGCCGATCGACATGCCCTTCACCGAGATCAACAAGATCGTGGAAGCGCAGTTCGCCGGCAAGACTTTTCCGGAAGACGGCTCGGGATCAGTCGACGTCACCGTCAAGCGCGCCAGCGTCGCGGCCTCCGGCGACCGGCTGCTGATCTCGCTGCTGGTCAACGCCAGGGAGAAGAAGAGCTTCTTCGGCTTCGGCGGCGAGGCCAATGTGCATATCTGGGGCCGGCCCGTGCTCGATCAGGCGCAGCAGACGCTGCGGCTGACCAACATCGAGCTCGCGGTGGAATCCGAAGCCGCATTCGGGCTGCTCGGAGCCGCCGCCCGCGCGGCGATGCCGCATCTGCAGCGGGCGCTGGCCGACAAGGCCACCATCGACCTGAAACCGTTCGCCAGCAATGCGCAGAAGAAGATCGCCGCCGTGATCGCCGATTTTCAGAAGAACGAGGACGGCGTGCGGGTGGCCGCCGAAATCACCAGCCTGCGGCTCGCCGAGATCGCCTTCGATTCCAAAACACTGCGCGTCATCGCGGAAGCCGACGGCATGATGAATGTCTACCTCTCGGCCCTGCCGGGGCTGTGACGCGGGATCCGCTGGGGGCCAAATTGACCTGTCTCAAACGGCGGACGGCCCGACGCGTTATCCATGGTCGCCGCTCATTGGCGCGCGCGGGCAATAGCAGGACATCGTGGCGTTGAACCAATCCCGGGAGCAAGGCGAACCGCGTCGCGTGGTGTTTCAGGCCCGCGATCTGTCCAAGACCTATGTGATGGGCGAAGTCGAGGTCCATGCGCTCCGCGACGTCAATCTCGACATCTACGAGGGCGAATTCGTCGTGCTGCTCGGCCCCTCCGGTTCGGGCAAGTCGACGCTGCTCAACATCCTCGGCGGGCTCGACGCGCCGACCGGCGGCCAAGCCCGCTGGCGCGACCACGACCTCGTCGGCGCCGGCGACGCCGAACTGACGCGCTATCGCCGCGAGCATGTCGGCTTCGTGTTTCAATTCTACAATCTGATTCCGAGCCTGACCGTGCTCGAAAATGTGGCGCTGGTGAACGAGATCGCCGACAAGCCGCTCGATCCCCGGGAGGCGCTGGCGCTGGTCGGGCTCGAAAAACGGCTCGATCATTTTCCTTCTCAGCTTTCCGGCGGCGAGCAGCAACGCGTCGCGGTGGCGCGCGCCATCGTCAAGTCGCCCGACGTGCTGTTGTGCGACGAGCCGACCGGCGCGCTCGACTACGAGACCGGCAAGGTCGTGCTGGCCGCCATCGCGCGGGTCAACCAGCAGCTCGGCACCACCACCATCATCATCACCCACAACGCGGCGATCGCGGGCATGGCGGATCGAGTCCTCAGCCTCGGCGGCGGCCGCATCGTCGGCGAGACGCGCAATCCGCGCCGCCTGACGCCCGAGGAGGTGCGCTGGTGACCCTGCTCGATCGCAAGCTGCTGCGGGATATCCTTGCCATGCGCGGGCAGGTATTGACGATCGCCCTGGTGGTCGCCGCCGGCATGGCCGTGTTCATCGCTTCGATCTCGACCTACGATTCGCTGCGCGCCGGACGCGACCGCTTCTACGCCGGCGCGCGCTTTCCGCAGGTCTTCGTCACGCTCAAGCGCGCGCCGCTCTCGGTGGTGGCGCAGCTCAATGAAATTCCGGGCGTCGCCGCGGTCGAGCCGCGCATCGTGCGCGACGTCATTATGGACTGGCCCTCCGCCCTGTTGCCGGTCTCCGCGCGGATGATCTCGCTCACGCATGCCGGCGACGAGCCGCTGGCTCGCCTGCACGTTCGCCGGGGCACGCCGCCGGAACCCGGCGACACCCGCACCGCCGCCATCAACGAGGCCTTTGCCGAGGCGAACTCCGTTCAACTTGGGACCGACGTGCCGGTCGTGCTCAACGGCCGCATCCAGAACTTTCGCGTCGCCGCCGTCGCGCTGTCGCCCGAATATGTCTACGCGGTGAAGCCGGGGGTGCCGATCCCCGACGACCGCTTCTACGCCGTGCTCTGGATCGACCGCAGCGCAGCGGAGGCCGCCTTCGACATGAAAGGCGCGTTCAACGACGCCATCGTATCGCTCACCCCGGGCACCGACCCCAGGCAGGTGATCGACGAGCTCGACCGCCTGCTCGAGCCCTATGGTTCGGTCGGGGCCATCGGCCGCCGGGACCAGCCCTCGAACCGTTTCCTCGAGGACGAACTCAACCAGCAAAAGGTGATGTCGATCACCATTCCCTTCATCTTCTTCGGGGTAGCGGCGTTCCTGCTCAACGTCGTGCTCGGCAGGCTGGTGACCGCGCAGCGCGAGCAGATCGCCGCCTTGAAGGCGCTCGGCTTTCCGACGACTCCGCTGGTGCTGCACTATCTCAAGCTGGTCGCGGTCGTCGTGCTGGTCGGATCGGCGCTTGGCCTGGCCGGCGGCCTCGCCTTCGGTCGGGCGATGGTTGCAAGCTATCACGGCTTCTTCCGCCTCCCGGCGCTGGTGTTCGAGCTGACGCCATGGTCCGCCCTCGCCGGCTTCCTGATCAGCTTTGCGGCGGCGTCGCTCGGCGTCGTGACGGCGCTGCGAAACGTCGTCGCACTGGCTCCGGCGGTGGCGATGCGGCCGGCGGCGCCGCGGCGTTTTCACCGCTCGTGGATCGAGGGGCTGCTGTCCGCGAAGACGCTGACGCCACGGCGTGTGCTGGCGATCCGCAATTTCGCCGGCCGCCCGCTGCGCAGCGTATTTACCATCGTCGGCATCGCGCTGGCGGTGCCGATGGTCGTGCTCGGGCTGTTCTGGCGGGATGCGATCGACCAGATGATCGAAGTCCAGTTCAACCTGGTCGAACGCGGCAACGCCATGGTCACCTTCCCGCATCCGCTCAGTCGCACCATCATCGGCGATCTCGCGCGCGAGCCCGGCGTGCTCGTCGCGGAAGGCCTTCGCATCGTGCCGGTCCGCCTCCGCGCCGGGCATCGCAGCTATTTGACGTCGGTGATCGGCCTGCCGTTCAACGGCGGACTGCGGCGTCCGCATGATGCCGCGTTGCGTCCGATCGACGTGCCGCCCGATGGCATCACCCTGACCCGCCGGCTGGCCGAGCGAATCCAGGTCGCGGCCGGCGAGACCGTGACGATCGAGGTGATGGAAGGCCGGCGTCGCAAGATCGAACTGCCGGTCAGCGCCATAGTCGACGAGACGATCGGGATGTCGTCCTACATGGAGATCGATACCCTCAACCGCCTGACCGGCGAGGGTGCGGTGGTTTCGGCCGCATCCCTGTTCGTGGAGCCAACGGCGCTTCCGGCGCTGTCGCGGCGCTTCAAGCAGCTTCCCGTCATCGAGTCGGTGGCGGTGAAAACCTACACGCTGAGCTCGTTCCTGGACAAGATCGCGGGCATCGTTCTCGTCAGCGCAGCCATCCTCACGACCTTTGCCGTGATCGTCGCGGTCGGCGTGGTCTACAACAGCGCCCGGATCGCCTTGCAGGAGCGCGCCTGGGAGCTCGCCAGCCTTCGGGTGCTCGGCTTTACCCGGGCCGAGGTGGCGCGGATCCTGTTCAGTCAGTTCGTCGCCGAAATCGCCCTGGCCATTCCGATCGGGCTGATGCTCTCGCAGGGCGTCGTCACGCTGATCGCGCGGTTTCATTCCAACGAGAGCTTCCAGATTCCGGGAGTGGTGGGGCCGCGAACCTACGTGATCGCGGTTGCCATTGTCGTGGCCGCCGCCGCGGCCAGCGCTTACATCGTACGCCGCCGGGTCGACCGTCTCGATCTGGTCGCGGTACTGAAGACGAGGGATTGACGATGCGGATCACGGCAGGTCGTGTGGGATTGGCGCTGGGCGCACTGGCCGCAGCCGCGGGCATCGCCTGGCTTGTGATGCCCAAGCCGGTCCCGGTCGAAACCGCGGCCGTCACCAAAGGACGTTTTGTCGCCAGCATCAACGAGGATGGCAAGACCCGCATTCGCCAGCGTTATGTCGTCGCGGCCCCGCTCGCTGGCCGCCTGACGCGGGTCACACTCAAGGCAGGCGACAAGGTCGCCGCGGACGATGCCGTTGCCGCCATCCTGCCGCCGCCGGCGCCGCTGCTCGATCCGCGCAGCCGTCGCGAGGCCGAGGAACGGCTGGGCACCGCCGAGGCCGCGCTGGAGCGCAGCAAGGCGACCGTCGAGCGGGCGCAGGCCCAGGCCGAACAGGCCAGGACCGATCTCGATCGCACCCGCACGCTTGCCGCGAGCGGCGCGTCGACCGTGCAGGCACGCGAACGCGCCGAACTCGCCATGCGGGTTGCCGATCGCGACCTTCGGGCCGCGGAATTCCAGGCGCATGCGGCGGATCACGAACTCGCTCAGGCCAAAGCGCTGCTCGGCCGTTACAAGGATGGCATGGACGGGCCGACCGAACCCTGGAGCCTCACCGCGCCGGTATCGGGCGTGGTACTGAGGGTCGCGCAGGAAAGCGAGACCGTGGTGCAGTCGGGCATGCCGCTGATGGAAATCGGCGATCCGCGCGACCTCGAAATCGTGACCGACGTTCTCAGCACCGACGCGGTTGAAATCCGTCCCGGCGCGGAGGTGACCATCGAGCATTGGGGCGGTCCGGGCACACTCTCCGGGCGGGTACGCCGGATCGAGCCCGCGGCATTCACCAAGGTGTCGACGCTCGGCGTCGAGGAGCAGCGGGTCAATGTGCTGATCGACGTGTTGTCGCCGCAGCAGCAATGGACCGGCCTCGGCGACGGCTATCAGGTGGACACCAGGATTACCGTATTCACAAAGGACGACATCGAGATCATTCCGGCCGGCGCCCTGTTCCGCCGCGGCGACAGCTGGAGCGTCTACGTC
>CALROE020000246.1:0-5844 GCA_943369715.1 Bradyrhizobium ivorense | reverse complement strand
GAGCCGGAACAAAAAGCCGCCGATGATGCTGGCGCGCAGCGTCGGCAGCCGCATCAGCGTGAAATCCAGCACCGGGGAGGCGGTTCGCCGGGCGTGAATGACATAGAGCGTCATCGAGATCGTTCCGATCCCGACCAGCGCGACGATGACGGTCCAGGGCAGCAGATTGAGGCCCGCGACCGACAGCCCGAACGCGATGCCGCCGAGTCCGACGCCGGCGAGCACCAGCCCGTAAAGATCAAAGCGTTCAGGGTTTTCGCTCCGGATCGGGTCGATGTATTTCAGCGCCAGAAAGATGCCGAGCAGGCCGATCGGAATGTTGATCAGAAAGATCCAGTGCCAGGAAAAATAAGTCGTGATGAAACCGCCGAGCGGCGGTCCGATCACCGGCCCGATCAGCGCTGGTATCGTGACCCAGGCCATCGCATTCACCAACTGGCTCTTGTCGATCGAGCGCAGCAGCACCAGCCGCCCCACGGGAGTCATCATCGCGCCGCCGATGCCCTGCAGGATGCGCGCGATGACAAAGTGGGTGACGGAAGTCGACAGCGCGCAGCCGATCGATCCCACCATGAAGACGGCGATCGCGACCGAAAACACCATGCGGGCGCCGAAGCGATCGGCGGTCCATCCGCTGGCCGGAATGAACACCGCGAGCGACAATAGATAGGACGTGATGGCGAGTTTCAGGGTCAGCGGGCTGGTGCCGATATCGGCCGCGATCGCCGGCAGTGACGTCGCAATGACCGTCGAATCCATGTTCTCCATGAACAGGGCCGTGGCCACGATGAGCGGGATCAGGCGTTCTTTGGTCATCGGGGTCAGCGGCGGGGAGGGAGAAAGGGAGGCGGATCGGCTGTAACATCGCTGCGGATGCGGGGCCATTGCGGACCCCGCAAAACTACCTAAATCCTGCGTGACAATGTTCACTGCGCGGCGTGTTTCGCTGCGCGGCCTGGCCGCCGGAGATCCGACGATGATCTATGTCCTCGCCGCCTTGCTGCCGCCGTTCGGGCTGCTGCTCAACGGGCAGCCGTTTTCGGCGGTTTTCAACCTGGTCCTGATCGTGTTTTGCGTGATTTTCGGGCTGATTTTCCCCATTCTGTTGCTGTTGCCGTCGGCCCACGCGCTGATCGCGGTTCACATGAAGCGCGAGGATCGCCGGCACCGGGAGGTGGTGGAGGCGATCCGGCAGCATGGCCCGCCGCCGGGTTATCCGCGCTAGGGGCAGCCCCCCGGGGGGGAGGCTCACAAAAGCCTGTGCATGGCTGGCAAACGCTTTGATTCGGCGGCCCGCCATGCTATCGACCACCGCCAACCCTACCGATGGGCTTCGATTCGACGGTGACGCCTCGGCGTCGGCGCAGGTCCTGCTCATCCCATAGGTCTATCGCGGCGAACGAGCCGCCGAAGGAGTTGGTAAATGGCGCTGGTACAGGGACTTCAGGGGATTCGCGAAGCCTATACGTTCGACGACGTGCTTCTGAAGCCGGGCCTTTCGGACATCCTGCCCTCCGAGGCCGATATCCGCTCCCACGTCACCCGCGCCATTCCGCTCAACATCCCGATCATTGCTTCCGCGATGGACACCGTCACCGAAGCGCGGATGGCGATCGCCATGGCGCAGGCCGGCGGCATCGGCGTGATCCACCGCAATTTCGACGTCGACGGCCAGGCCGCCCAGGTGCGGCAGGTCAAGAAGTATGAATCCGGCATGGTGGTCAATCCGCTGACCATCGGTCCCGACGCCATGCTGTCGGACGCCATGGCGCTGATGAACGACCACGGCTTTTCCGGCATTCCCGTGGTTACCGGCGCCAGCAAAGGCGTGCCCGGCAAACTGGTCGGCATTCTCACCAACCGCGACGTACGCTTTGCCACCGACCCGCGCCAGAAGATCTCGGAATTGATGACGCACGAAAACCTCGTGACGGTGCGCGAGGGCGTCAGCCAGGACGAGGCGAAGCGGATGCTGCACAAGCATCGCATCGAAAAGCTGCTCGTGGTCGACGACCAGTACCGCTGCGTCGGCCTGATCACCGTGAAGGACATGGAAAAGGCGGTCGCGCATCCGCTGGCCTGCAAGGACGCACAGGGCCGCTTGCGCGTCGCAGCCGCAACCACGGTCGGTGAGGGCGGGTTCGAGCGCACCGAGCGGCTGATCGATGCCGGGGTCGATATCATCGTGGTGGACACCGCGCATGGTCATTCCTCGCGGGTGCTGCAGGCGGTCAACCGCATCAAGCGGCTCTCCAATGCCGTGCAGGTGATCGCCGGCAACATCGCCACCATGGAGGGCGCGCAGGCGCTGATCGATGCCGGCGCCGATGCCATCAAGGTCGGCATCGGTCCGGGCTCGATCTGCACCACCCGCATCGTCGCCGGCGTCGGCGTGCCGCAACTGACCGCGATCATGGACGCGGTCGAAGCCGCCAAGAAAGCCAACGTGCCCGTGATCGCCGATGGCGGCATCAAATATTCCGGCGATCTCGCCAAGGCGCTCGCCGCCGGCGCCGACATCGCGATGGTCGGCTCGCTGCTGGCCGGCACCGACGAGACCCCCGGCGAAGTGTTCCTGTGGCAAGGCCGTTCCTACAAGGCCTATCGCGGCATGGGCTCGGTGGGCGCGATGGCGCGCGGTTCCGCCGATCGCTACTTCCAGCAGGACATCAAGGACACCCTCAAGCTGGTGCCCGAGGGCATCGAGGGCCAGGTGCCCTACAAGGGCCCGGTCGGCAACGTCATGCATCAGCTGGCCGGCGGCCTGCGCGCGGCAATGGGCTATGTCGGCGCGCGAAACCTCGCCGAGTTCCACGAGAAGGCGCAATTCGTGCGGATCACCGGGGCGGGCCTGCGCGAAAGCCACGTCCATGACGTCACCATCACGCGCGAAAGCCCGAATTACCCCGGCGGGGTGTAGTTTTCGGGCCCAAATAGACCACCCAAATCAGGCGAAACGCGGTAGTGTGCGAACTGCGGACGACTGCGCTGTCCATGGATCCAGGCTCGGATTCGAAGCGCGGTTCCCTTGAAGTCATCGCAACATAATTCAGAAAAGAAGTTGGTCACTATGGTCGATTGGTCGGACGACAGGATTGCCGCGCTTTCAGATCAGGATCTGAAGAATCTGCTGGTCAATGCGGAACGCAAATCCGTCGCCGAGGTCATTGCGCAGTGCAAGGCCGAGATGGAAAAGCGCGATGCGTTGAAGCCCCGCAAGGCTTCGAAGCCGCGCACCGAACTGAAGGAATTCGAGCACGACATGTCCGGGCAGCTCGCTGCCGTCGGCAAGGAGATGGCCGCAAAATACGATCTGTCGGAAGAGACCGCGAAAGCCAAATCGGTCGGCGTCAAGGGCTTCAAGTCGCACAAGCTGCTGGACGCCAAGGGCTACGCCAAGCTTGGCGGCATGCAGCGCGACGGCTCGGTCGCGGTCGATCGCTACATTTCCTACCGCCGCGGCAAGGACATCGTTTCGCTCAGCGTCTTCCTGCTCAAGGATCAGCCGATCGAAGCGCATGAGTTTCACGTGATCGCCCCGCAGGCCTTGCTCGCCGGTGCCAGGCCGGTGGCGGAAATTCGCCCGACCGCGACCGAAGCGCAGAAGCAGTCCGCCGACAGCGGATTGGCCTTCAAGGATCTGCCGAGCGCCGCCGCTGCATTCGACGCGGCGCTGGCGAAGATTACGGCTTAACTCTCATCCGTCATTCCGGGGCGATGCAAAGCATCGAACCCGGAATCTCGAGATTCCGGATCTGGTGCTGCGCACCATCCCGGAATGACGAACTAAAAAAATGGAGGAAACAACCATGTCCCATCAAGCAAAACGCGTCGTTCTCGTCTCCCGCCCGGTCGGCGAACCCAAGGCCTCGGATTTCCGCATCGAGGAAAACCCGATTCCGACACCCGGCGCGGGCGAGGTGCTGCTGCGCACCATCTGGCTGTCGCTCGATCCCTATATGCGCGGCCGCATGAGTGACGGCCCGTCCTACGCGGCGCCGGTGCCGATCGGCGGCGTGATGGAGGGCGGCACCGTGAGCGAGGTGATCGCCTCGAACAATCCCGCCTTCGCCAAAGGCGACATCGTGCTGTCGCGCGCCGGCTGGCAGACCCATGCGGTCTCCGACGGCAAGGGCCTGAACAGGATCGACCCGAAATTCGGCGCGATCTCGACCGCGGTGGGCGTACTCGGCATGCCCGGCATGACCGCCTATACCGGCCTGCTCGATATCGGCAAGCCGCAGCCCGGCGAAACCGTGGTGGTGGCGGCAGCCTCCGGCGCGGTCGGCTCAGCGGTCGGGCAGATCGCGAAGATCAAGGGGGCGCGCGCGATCGGCATCGCCGGCGGCAAGGCCAAATGCGACTACGTCAAGAACGAGCTTGGCTTCGATGATTGCCTCGATCACCGCGATCCCGATCTCGCGGCCAAGCTGAAACAAGCCTGCCCTGGGGGCATCGACGTTTATTTCGAGAATGTCGGCGGCGCGGTGTTCGAAGCGGTGTTTCCGCTGCTCAACGCCTTCGCGCGCATGCCGGTCTGCGGCCTGATCGCCGAATACAATAATTTCGGCGAGACCTCGCCGAAATGGGCCGGCAAGATGATGCGCGCGGTATTGACAAAACGGCTGACCATCCGCGGCTTCATCGTCAGCGATTTCGCCGCGCGCCATGGCGACTTCCTGCGCGACATGTCGCAATGGGTGCGCGAGGGTAAGGTCAAGCACAAGGAATTCGTCACCGAGGGTCTCGACAGCGCGCCCGCCGCGTTCATGGGCCTTCTGAAGGGCGCCAATTTCGGCAAGCAATTGGTGCGGGTCGGCCCGGACAAGGCGTAATGGCCGCGGCCGACGTCCGCTTGCCGCGGACGTCGGCGCGCATCGCATATCGCTAGAATCCAACACATTCCATAGCGCGGGCGGTAACCAGCCCGCTTTACCCGACCTCAACCTTCCCTCGATAACAACAAGCTCACCCGCCAACGGTTCTTTGGGGCTTGTGAAATGCGCATCATTCCAGCTGTCCTGTTGCTCATTGCCGCCGGCATCTCGACGGCATCGGCGCAAGGGGCAGCCGCGCCGGCGCCTGCCCCGAAGGGGCCATCCTTTGACATGGACCATGGCAACGCGGCCGCCGCCGCTGCCGCGGCGAAAGCGCGGGCCGCAGAGGCGAAAGCCAAAGCGGACGCCATCCGCCTCGGGCGTCCGCTCACGCCCAGTCAATCCACCGATTTCGGCGTTAATGGCGGCGGCGTCGTGCGCCTTGCTCCGCCGCTCACGCCGGAGCAGCAGAAGGCCGACGCGGAAGCCCGCGCCGCCTGGCAGGCGCGTTGCCGGCCTACTGTGGTGACGGACCGCGAGGGACTGCGCCGGACCCAATATGCCGAGCCCGGTTGCGACCTTTCCCGGTTCAATACGGCCGGGGGCGCATAAGCCCGAAAAAGCCTGCTAATCCGGCATCAATATCCACTGGCAGGCCGGCCGATTCACCACCTCCGGTAACAGGCTCTTAAGCGAAGCTGCCTAGTGTTTCGCCTCGACGCACGCTCGAACCATCGCATGGATTTAACGCGGTTTTCCGATGCGGGAGCGCAGGGTTTCACCAACGCTCCCGGTCCGGCTCATGAAAAATCCCGCCCACAATCCCAATCGCAGCCTGGTTCGCATCTTCTGCCTGTCGCTCGGCGGATTGCTGTTCGTCTACACGGCGATTGCGATCTACACCCTGATGATGCGCCCGGATGTCGGTGCGACGGAATGGGCCACGGGACTGGTCCGGATCGCGTTTGGGCTGACGCTGGGCGCGCTGTTCTGCTGGGGCTGGCTGGCCGAGCCGCTGGAGCGCCAG
>CALROE020000245.1:0-5845 GCA_943369715.1 Bradyrhizobium ivorense | reverse complement strand
ATCGCCGAGATCGACGTGTAGGCACGCGTCACCTCGATCATGCGGCTCATCTCGGCCACCGAGTTGACGTTCGATTTTTCGATGAAACCCTGCTGCACCTTCGAGGCGGGGTCGGGCTGCGCCGCGGCGCCGGCGGCGGAGTAAAGATTGGAGCCATCCTTCACCAGCTTCTGCGCGTCGGCGAAACGGACGATCCGCAGCTTGCCGCGCACCGAGTCGACCCGGTTGGTGCCTTCGAGCACGGTGACGTTGCCGTCGGCGGCGATGGTGAGTTCCTTGTCGGTCGGCTGCATCACGATCGGGCCGGAGCCGCCGAGCACCGGATAGCCGGAGGAATTGACCAGCTGGCCCTGGTTGTTGATCTTCAGGCCGCCGTCGCGGGTGTAGCGCTCGCCGGCGGGGGTCTGCACCACCAGGAAGCCGGCGCCGTCGATCG
This sequence comes from Bradyrhizobium ivorense, assembly GCA_943369715.1. Classification (GTDB taxonomy): domain Bacteria; phylum Pseudomonadota; class Alphaproteobacteria; order Rhizobiales; family Xanthobacteraceae; genus Bradyrhizobium; species Bradyrhizobium ivorense_A. Next base: position 5,409 of record CALROE020000245.1, on the reverse strand, counting down.
CGACGTCGAGCGGGTTCTTGGTCTGCTCGAAGGCGCCTTGCGCGAAATCCTTGAAGGTGCCTCGGTCCTGCACGAAGCTGATGCGGCGGTCGCGGCCGGTGAAATTGTCTTCATGCGCACGCGAGGTGAGGAATTCCTCGAACAGCGAGCGGTCGGCCTTGAAGCCGTTGGTATTGATGTTGGCGACATTGTTGGCGACGACATCCATCTGCCGTTCCAGCGTCACCTGCCGCGAAAGTCCGACGAGAAGGTGGTTCCCCATCGTATGTCTCCCCTCAATGGATCCGCAGCAAGGCTCTCCCAAGCCCGGTTGCGGATCGTGCGAACCGCCAGCTCTCCCAAGCCTCGGTTCGCCATCCACTTAGCGAAAGCTGTGCCAGTTGGGGAAATCCAGATATTGCAATGGGTTAGCTGTTTGGCCGGGCGCGCCGGGGCGGCAATAAGGGTCTGTTGACCATGTTGGCCCGGCAGTTTTTTCCTAGCTGGGGCCCTGCGGAAAGGTTCCGTTAACCATTATTACCTTAGCGTCACCATCAAGAGAGCGCGTGTGCGCCGGGGGCATTTGGTTCGCGTCAAAGCCGGCCTCGCGGCATCGGGTTGGTCTCTCCTCAACGTGGCGGGCGGGCGATGGCAGACAGCGAACAGGCAGATGCGGCGGATGGCGCCGAAGCAGTTGCGGCGCCGAAGGGCAAGCTGAAGCTGATGATCGCGGTCGCGGGCGTTGTCGTCATCCTCGGCGGCGGCGCGGCAACCTGGTTCCTGTTCTTCCGGGGCGGCCACAGCAGCGAAGCCAAGCATGCCGAAGTGGCGGCGGCGAAACCGCCGGTATTCATGGATGTGCCGGAGATGCTGGTCAATATGACCGGGGCGCCCGGCGAGCGCGTGCAGTATCTCAAGGTCAAGGTCGTGCTCGAACTCAAGGAAGACAAGCAGGTCGAGGCGATCAAGCCGACGCTGCCGCGTGTCACCGATCTGTTCCAGACCTATCTGCGCGAGCTGCGGCCGGTCGATCTCAACGGTTCCGCCGGCCTGTTTCGCCTCAAGGAAGAATTGACCCGCCGGGTCAATTTGGCGGTCGCGCCGAACGCGGTCACAGCCGTGCTGTTCAAGGAAATCGTCGTTCAGTGACGAGACGGATCTAGCATCATGGCCGGCAATCCCTTAGACGACCAGGACGCCATCGCCGCCCAATGGGAAGCGTCGCTGGATTCCGAGGATCCGGCGGAAGCCGCGGCGGCGGCCGCCGCCAACGAAATTTCCGGCACCATGGCGCTGCAATGGGCCGCCATGGTCGAGGACGGCAGCCGCGACTTCGGCGGCGGCAAGAACGGTGGCGAGCGGGTCCTGTCGCAGGAGGAAATCGACAACCTGCTCGGTTTCACCGTCGGCGAAGTCAATCTCGACGACAATTCCGGCATTCGCGCCATCATCGATTCCGCGATGGTGTCCTACGAGCGTCTGCCGATGCTCGAAATCGTGTTCGACCGCCTGGTGCGGCTGATGACGACGAGCTTGCGCAATTTCACCTCCGACAATGTCGAAGTCTCGCTCGACCGCATCACCTCGGTGCGGTTCGGCGACTACATGAATTCGATTCCGCTGCCCGCCGTGCTCAGCGTGTTCAAGGCCGAGGAATGGGAAAATTTCGGCCTCGCCACGGTGGATTCCAGCCTGATCTATTCGATGGTCGACGTGCTGCTGGGCGGCCGCCGCGGCCAGACCTCGCTGCGCATCGAAGGCCGTCCCTATACCTCGATCGAGACCAACCTCGTCAAGCGGCTGGTTGAAGTCGTGCTCTCGGATGCCGAGCAGGCGTTCCGGCCGCTGTCGCCGGTAACCTTCTCGATCGACCGGCTGGAAACCAATCCGCGTTTCGCCGCCATCTCCAGGCCCGCCAACGCCGCCATCCTGGTGCGCCTGCGCATCGACATGGAAGACCGCGGCGGCAATATCGAACTGCTGCTGCCCTACGCGACCATCGAGCCGATCCGTCCCGTGCTGCTGCAGATGTTCATGGGCGAAAAGTTCGGCCGTGATCCGATCTGGGAAGGCCATTTCGCCACCGAAGTGGGCCAGGCGGAAATCTCCGTCGATGCCGTGCTGTACGAGGCCGAGATCCCGCTGAAGCAGCTGATGAAGCTGAAAGTCGGCGATACCCTGCCGCTGGAAATGCGCGCCGACGCGCTGGTCGCGGTGCGCTGCGGCAACGTGCTGTTGACCGAAGGCCGGATGGGGCGTGTCGGCGACCGCGTCGCCATCCGCGTCACCAAGCAATTGCGCAAGCCCAATACCACCTTCGCGATGTTCGAGAAGGCCGATGAGCAAACCAAGTTGATGGAGGCCCAATGAGTCATTCATTCGGAATTGTGATCGAGAGCCTGGTGGCGGTCCTGCTGCTGCTCACGATCGGCTATTGCATGCTGCTGAACACGCGGTTGAAGCGGCTCAAGGCGGACGAGCATTCGCTGAAGGCGACGATCGGGGAGCTGATCACGGCGACCGAAATCGCCGAGCGCGCGATCGGCGGCCTCAAGCACACCGTGCGCGACGTCAACGAAAATCTCGGCAACCAGCTGACCTCGGCGGCGCAGATGTCGCAGCAGTTGAAGAAGCAGCTCGCCGAAGGCGACAATGTGATCCGGCGGCTGTCCCGGATCGCGATCGCCGCACGGCCGCTGTCCGAACCGGAGGCCGCGCCGGTGGCGGCTCCCAGGGCATCGTCGGCCAAGGCGGTTGCCGCGGCGGCACAAGCGTTCTCCGAGCGCAGAAGGTCTGACGGCCTGGCGGCATGAAATCCTTCCGTGACATTCGCGTCATTCCGATCGTCCTGATCGCGATCCTCGGCCTTGCCATGCTGAAGGTCGCGGGTCTGGTGATCGATGGCGGCTATGTATTCGACTATCAGTCGAAACCCGCGAAGAAGTCATGGGCGCAGGACACCTTCAACTTCCCGTCGGCCGGCAAAGGCGATGCCGCCGACATCACCGGTTCGGTGGCGGCCAAGAAGGAAGAAGCGCCGAAGCCGGCGGTGCCGGCCACGGAACCGCCGAAGCCCGACGGCGTCGTGGTCTATCCCGAGCAGACGGCGCCGGTGTCGGCGTCGGAGCGCGCGATCCTGGAACGGCTGCAGTCGCGGCGGCAGGAGCTTGAAGCGCGCGCCCGCGAAATCGACATCCGCGAAAGCCTGCTGAAGTCAGCCGAAAAGCGCATCGAATCCAAGGTCGAGGAGATGAAGGCCGTCGAAAGCCGGATCTCGACGGCGACCGGGGCAAAGAGCGAGATCGACGCCGCCCGCTTCAAGGGCATCATCACCATGTATGAGGGCATGAAGCCGAAGGACGCCGCCAAGGTGTTCGACCGGCTCGAGATGTCCGTGCTGTTCGAGATCGCCTCGCAGATCGCGCCGCGCAAGATGTCCGACATCCTCGGCCTGATGGCGCCGGAATCCGCCGAGCGGCTGACGGTCGAAATGGCCCGCCGCGCCGGCACCGACAAATCCGCCGCGGTCGCCGATCTCCCCAAAATCGAGGGCAAGGTGCTGCCGCAAAAGTCCAATTAACGCGCATAATTAACAGCCTCTTAATGCGCCAATTCTAGGATTCGGGCCGCGGGGCGAGGGCGCCGCGCTGCCGAACAGATCGAACGAAGCTGAAAGACCCGGTTGGAATGGCGCTGATAGCTGCCACTGGATTCTGGTCGCGAGGCCGCGCTTGCGCGCGGACGGCGCGGCTTTGCGTTGCAGGGATCCTTGGCGGGCTGGCGCTGATCGGCCTGACATCCAGTGCCCTCAGTCAGACCGAGCAGCCGGTCAGGGGCGAGGCGACGTTTTCGGCCTCCGGCGGTTACGCCCGGCTGGTTCTCAAGCTCGCCGAGGATGTCGAATCCCAGGTATCGACCGCCGGCTCCATCCTCGTGATCCGGTTCAAGCGCCCGGTGGATATTCCGGTCGACCGGCTGTCCGACGCGGTGCCCGATTACGTCGGGTCGGTGCGGCGCGATCCCGACGGCTCGGCCATCCGGCTATCGCTGTCGCGCAAGGTGACCGTCAACACCATGACGGCGGGCGAGCGGGTGTTCGTCGACCTGTTGCCCGACGGCTGGAGCGGGCAGCCGCCCGCGCTTCCCGCCGATGTGGTCCGCGAATTGTCCGAACGTGCCCGGGTCGCCGAGCGCGCCTTGCGCCAGCAGCGCGCCGCCGCAGCGGCGCAGAAGCGTCCCCCGATCAGGGTCCGCGCCTCGGTGCAGCCGACCTTCGTGCGCTTCGTGTTCGAAATGCCCGATGGCATCAGCGTCTCCAGTGTGCTGAACGACCAGCGACTGTCGCTGTTGTTCAACGCCGCGCTCTCCTTCGACCTCGCCGACGCCAAGCTGGCGCTGCCGCCGAACATCGCCTCGATCGGTCAGAAGATCGAACGTGAAACTTCCCTGGTGGAGGTCGTGCTGATCGGCGATGTCGATGTCCGTTCCTTCCGCGAGGAGAGGAACTACATCATCGACGTCGCTTTCCAGCAGTCGGAGAAAGCTCCGGCGACGCGGTCGCCGGTCGCCGATGCCTCGAACGCCCCGGCGCCGGCAGCCCCCGTCGCATCCACCAGGGCCGCGGCGCCTCCGGCTTCCCGGCTGCCCAGCGAGATCGTGCCGCTGACCTCGGAAACTTTCGCCCAGCAGGCCATGATCGAGATCAAGCCCGATCAGGCGGCGAAGGTCGCGCCCGCGTCCGAATCGCCGCCGGCAACGGAGGCGCCCAAGGAAACGACCAAGGAAACGACCAAGGAAACGACCAAGGAAACGACCAGGGAAACGACCAGGGAAACATCCAGGCAGGCGCCGGCCGCCGTGGTCGCAGCCCCGCCGAAATCAACGCCCGTCACGGCCACGCCGCCGCCGGAATCCAGTGCCCCGAAGGTGGCTCAGGCGCCGCCAGCCAATGTCTCGCCGCCGGCCGTTGCCGCGCCACCAGTCAATGTTAATCCGCCTGCCGTTGATGCGCCGCCGGCGATTCAGGCGCCGCTGCCAGCCATGCAGGCGCCGCCCGCCGTCCAGGCGCTGCCGGCCGGGGCGGGCCCTGCCACGGTCACCGCCAGGCGGGACAGCGACGCCCTGCGCATGACGTTCGCGTTTGCGGCGGCTACCCCCGCGGCGTTGTTTCGCCGCGCCGATACGGTGTGGCTGGTGTTCGATTCCCTGCAGCCGATCGATGTCGACCTGATCCGCAGGGGGGGCGGAGCGCTGATCGCGGATGTCAGCCGGCTGCCGCTGGACAACGGTCAGGCGGTCCGCATCCGTCTCAACCGCCCGCAAATGCCTTCGCTGACCGGCGACGACAAGGGCGGCGCGCAATGGACGCTCACCTTCGCCGATACGATGCAGTCGCCGCAGCAGCCGCTGGTGGTGATCCGCAACATTACC
>CALROE020000244.1:0-5851 GCA_943369715.1 Bradyrhizobium ivorense | reverse complement strand
ATGCTGACATGTGGTCTCGCGAATGTGTCGGGGCAAGCCTCAAAAGGAAACCAGATCAAAGATGGCCAAGGCGGTTACTGAAATTCGTTCGCTGGCGCGCAGCCACACCAGGACGGCGCTCAAAGTCTTGGTCGGCGTCATACGATCGGAAGACGCTACACCGGCGGCGCGGGTGTCCGCGGCCAACGCCATTCTGGATCGCGGTTGGGGCAAGGCGCCACAAGCAAACGAGAATGGCGACGAGGGCTTGCGGAAACTGATCGATAGAATTGAGCGCATCATTGTCCACCCTGAAAATCCCCACAGCCAAGATCTTTGAGCCGCTATTGACACCATCGCGCTACAAGGGCGCGTATGGGGGGCGCGGTTCGGGAAAATCTCATTTCTTCGGCGAGTTGCTGGTTGAGAGTTGCCAGGCTGAACGCGGCACGCTGGCGGTGTGCATTCGCGAGGCGCAAAGGACGCTGACACAGTCGTCCAAGCGGCTGATCGAGAGCAAGATCGCGGGTCTCGGCCTCGGCCACCAGTTCAAGGTCTTCAGCGACAAGATCGCGACGCCCGGAGACGGCGCCATCATTTTTCGGGGCCTTCAGGATCACACCGCCGAGTCGATAAAATCCCTGGAGGGATTTCGGATCGCCTGGATTGACGAGGCACAAAACCTGAGCGCACGCAGCCTGGCGCTGCTGCGTCCGACCATTCGCGCCGCAGGGTCCGAGCTGTGGGCGAGCTGGAATCCCCGGCGAAAATCCGACGCGATCGACGATTTCTTCCGGGTCAGGCAGCCGGCCGGCGCGATCCTCGTCAACGCCAACTGGCGCGACAATCCCTGGTTTCCCGCCGTGCTGGAGGATGAGCGCAAGACGGACCTGTCGCGCTATCCCGACCGTTACGACCACATTTGGGAAGGCGACTATGTGAGGATGTTCGAGGGCGCCTATTTTGCGCAGATGCTTTCCGAGGCGCGGGCGCAGGGCCGGATCGGCAAGGTTTCGGCCGATCCGCTGCTGCCGTTGCGCGTCTTCATCGACATCGGCGGCTCCGGCGCCACGGCCGACGCCTTCACGATGTGGGTGGTGCAGTGGGTCGGACAGGAGTTGCGCGCGGACTTTCAGCATCTGCGGCGTTGGCGAAAGAGCGTCGAGCAGGCGCAGAGCTACACTTTCAAGGCCATGATCACCGTGATCGTTACGGGTTTTGTCGGAGCGGTGTGGCTGGGCGTCAAGGTCATGCTCGGAAAATGACTCGCGCCGCTGTCAGCGGCTTCGATGGGTACGAGCCAAATGCCGCCTTGCGGCCAATTTCCCAGAGGGCTGGTCGATGTACAGGATCCGTGAGGTCGACGGGCATGACGATGAAGTGGCAGACGTGCTGACGGATCTTCACCGGCTGACATTCTTCGACGGGGCTCCGGTTCCGGAATTTGATCAGGGGCATTGGTGGCTCGTCTATAACGAAGCCGTCCCGGTCGCATTTGCCGGCGTGGTGCCATCGACACGCGCACACAATGCGGGATACTTCTGTCGGGTTGGCGTATTGAAGAGGCACTGCGGCAACGCGCTTCAATTGCGCCTGATGCGCGCGCTGGAATCGCGTGCGCGGCGGGTTGGATGGAGTTCAGTGGTCTCGGATACCACCGCCAATCTCATCTCTGCCAATAACTTTATTCGCGCCGGCTACCGGATGTATCAGCCGCTTTATCCATGGGGTTATCCGAACACCTTGTATTGGCGAAAATCCATCAAATAGGAGCGGAAACGTTCTGCTCCTTCCGAGATTGCGACACCCGCCCGGTGGCCTGATGGCCGCCGGGCTTTTTTGCTTTTGAGGCATGCTGGAATATCCAGCAACCGGCGTCCTCTCAATGCCGGAGAACTGGCGCTGCTCGTCAGACGTCATCCGCGCGTACAGCTGATCATGGCAGGCTGCTTTAGAGCGGGCGACCGGGGACAGTCATCAACTCATTCGTAAGGTCTCGCCGCTGCGGCAACCGCGGGGTAGGTTCAGAACGTTTGTGATCGAAACGATCTCGACACCAGCCGAGCCGATGACGGCGGTCTTGGATAGGCCGCATGAGTTGACTTTGAAACTCGGCCGGCTGCAAATGCCGGACGAGTTTAGGAAAGGAAACATCATGGCTGAGGCCTGGATCATCGACGCATGCAGAACGCCGCGAGGCATCGGCAAGGCCGGCAAGGGCGCGCTGGCAAGCATTCACCCGCAGCAGCTCGGTGCGGCGGTGCTGCGGGCGCTGGCCGACCGCACCGGGATCGATACCGCCGATGTCGAGGATATCGTGTGGGGCACCAGTTCTCAGCGCGGTCCGCAGAGCGGCGATCTCGGCCGGATGTCGGCACTCGACGCGGGCTATGACGTCCGCACCAGCGGCGTCACGCTCGATCGTTTCTGCGGATCCGGCATCACCAGCGTCAACATGGCGGCTGCCTCCATCATGTCGGGATCCGAGGATCTGGTGATCGCGGGTGGCACCGAGATGATGTCGATGGAAGGTCGCCGTGGCGAAGGGCCGTTGATGATGGATGCCGGCAATCTTCGTCTGCGTGCCAGGCACCCGCAGTCGCATCAAGGCGTCTGCGCCGACGCCGTCGCAACGCTCGAAGGCATTACGCGGCAGGATGTCGACAGGCTGGGCTTCGAGAGCCAGCAGAAGGCGGCTACCGCCATCAAGGCCGGCCATTTCGACAAGAGCCTGGTTCCTGTTTATCGCGAAGACGGCAGCCTCGCGCTCGACCGGGAGGAGTATCCGCGGCCGCAGACCACGCTCGAAGGACTGGCCGATCTGAAGCCCGCCTTCACGGCGGTGGCGGACTATCCGCTCGATGACAAGGGCACCACCTACCGCAACCTGATCCTGCAAAAGTATCCCGACCTCGAGATCGATTTCATGCATCACGCCGGCAACTCATCCGGCGTCGTCGACGGCTCGGCGGCGATCCTGCTTGCATCGCCCACCTACGCCAAGGCCCACGGCCTGAAGCCGCGCGCTCGTGTCGTTGCGATGGCGAATATGGGCGACTCGCCCACGTTGATGCTCAATGCCCCGGTCCCGGCGGCGCGCAAGGTGCTGGCCAAGGCCGGCCTTACGCTGGATGACATCGATCTGTTCGAAATCAACGAAGCCTTTGCGGTCGTCACCGAGAAGTTCATCAGGGACCTCGAACTCGACCGCGGCAAGGTCAACGTCAACGGCGGGTCGATTGCACTGGGGCATCCCATCGGCGCGACGGGTTCGATCTTGATCGGCACCATTCTCGACGAACTGGAGCGGCGTGACCTCAGACGCGGCCTGGTGACCATGTGTGCCGCGGGTGGCATGGCGCCGGCGATCATCATCGAACGCATTTAGCTGACGGATGGGTGGCGCGGCTGGCGCGAACGCCGGCCGCGGCGCCCGACGACATCCCGCGCTCACTCCAGCGCGGCCAATTTCCGGTAGGTCGCGGCCGTTTCCAGTATCAGTCGCTTCTCGCGCTTGCGGCTGAGAAATCGCAGGGGCACCCGGACGCCCTCACGTTCCAGATCGACCGCGAGCGAATGGCCTCTTGCATCGTCGTTCAGCTGGCCGAGGGATTTTTGCGCCTTGCGCAGGAGTTTCAGCGCCCGCTGCTGCCGCGAAAACTTCCCGTCCGGAAACAGATCTTCGAAAGATGCGATCGAGTAGGACAGTTTCTTGTTCAGCAGACGCAGCCGATGCCGCTTCGCCGTGTCCATTTTCGGCAGCTTGCGGCTTTTTTTCAGAAGCTTCTTCTGCCATCGCTTCAGTTTGCGGAGGCTGAAGGCCTCGACCGGAGAGCCGCGTTGCTGCGCGGCCCGTTTTCCCTTCCTGATCGACCAGGGTCCGTGCTCGATCCAGTCGGATGTGCTTTTGACCAGGCGCCGATATCTGACTGACCGGAGAGCGCGAGCCAGATCTCGGTGGGCGTCCGCGCGCTTCGCGGTCCAGGCCCGATAATGGGGTATTGCTTGCGGCCGGCGCCTGTCGGTTTCCTTGAGCCGCTCTATCGCGACGTCCAGATCCCGCATGACGCCAAGATGGGCGTTCAGCCACTTCAATTCGGCTCTTACTCGCGTCGACGTGGCGTCCGCAACCATCGGCGAGAAGAATGAGATGGCCGTGCGCAAGTGAGTCAGCGCGATACGCATCCGGTGTAAGGCAACCGGATCACCTCCGCAGGTCGCATCATGGTTCGCCATCAAATCCGCCAGATAACGGCCTGCGACTACTCGAAATGCGGTTTCGCATGCCATCGCTGCCTTCAGTCGCGGGGCTGAATCGCGGCGTTTTTGCGCCCGGTTGGCTGGGGCGGCGGCTGGATTGCTTGATCTTGGGGATGGTGACATGCTGTTCTTGATATCGGCCCTGAGCCGCCTCACCAGTAGCAATCCGCGTTCGGCAGTGTTCCAGAATTTGCTCCGGTCTTCCAGATGCGTCTGGGCGGGAGCCGGGGGTGCCCCGCGCCCGCCAGCATCTGCGGCGCCGTTAGGGGCGTCGACTGTACCAGCTGTTTCTCCCGAAGGAACCCGTATCGCGGACGGAACCATGCATACGGCAGCGAGCGCGCGTTCCCTTGACCTCAATCAAGGGCATGGCGAAGGGATTATCTATCAGTTTGCCGAAGTTCTTGTCGTGTTGATGAATAGCAGCAATAGACGCGGATGATTGCCCGTCGCCTGTGCGCTGGTGCGGCCAAAACAGTCATCGCACGGCCACAGGGCTGTGGTTATGATGTTGCGTCGGCCCGGCCGGTCACACGCACGAGCGTGCGCCTCCCAACCCACAGGCCGGCGCGAGCCGGGCAATTGAACCAATGTCAACCTATCGTTTGCAAAATGTGCTTTCGCCCCGTTCGGTCGCGCTGGTTGGGGCCAGTCCGCGGCGAGCATCGGTCGGGCGCGCCATTCTTGAAAATATTCGCAAGGCAGGATTCCAGGGGGAATTCGGGCTCGTGAATCCACGCTATGCCGAAATCGGTGATGTTCGCAGCGCCAGCAGTTTGAGTAAACTTCCCTTCGTACCTGAACTCGTGGTGATCACGGCGCCGGTGCCGGCCATCGTGGACCTGGTTGATGAAGCAGGAAGGCTGGGTGCGGCGGGTGCGTTGATTATCACCGCTGGGCTCGGCCATGGCGCGGGGTCGCTTGCGGAGGCGGTCGAACGCGCAGCTCGCAAGTATGGAATGAGGTTGATAGGGCCCAATTGTCTTGGCGTCATGATGCCGGGCGCAAGCCTCAATGCCAGCTTTTCCGCGCACATGCCAGGCCCGGGAAGTCTGGCGCTGATCTCCCAGTCCGGCGCCATTGCCGCCGGGATGGTGGATTGGGCGGCGCAGCGTGCGGTGGGCTTTTCCGGAATTGTCTCCATCGGCGACCAACTCGATGTCGATATCGCCGATCTGCTGGATTATTTCGCGATGGACGGCAAGACCAGGGCGATTCTGCTCTATGTCGAAGCGATCAAGGACGCCAGCAAGTTTATGTCAGCGGCACGCGCCGCTGCCAGGATCAAGCCTGTTGTGGTGGTTAAATCCGGCCGCCTGGCGCAAGGCGCGAAGGCGGCTGCGACCCACACCGGTGCACTGGCCGGGTCGGATGCGGTCTACGATGCTGCGTTCCGTCGCGCGGGCATCTTGCGGGTATCCGATCTGCGCGAGTTGTTCGATTGCGCCGAGACGCTGGGCCGCCTCGAATCGCCGCCGGGCAAGCGGTTGGCGATTCTGACCAATGGCGGCGGCATCGGGGTTCTGGCGGTCGACAGGCTTGTCGATTTGGGAGGAATTCCAGCTACAATCGGCCCTGAGACCAAGCAGAAGCTCGACGCAGTATTGCCCCG
>CALROE020000243.1:0-5851 GCA_943369715.1 Bradyrhizobium ivorense | reverse complement strand
GAACCCCGAACGCTGTCCTCGCTGTTCAAGCGCGACTAATAAACCTGTAATCCCAACGTATTAGACGAGATTTCTCATGTTTTTTCACAGCGCTGCGACGCCCATGGCGCGCGCCGGGTTGTCCCGCCGCAAATTACCGACCATATTCAAAAGATGAAAAAAACCCCGTTCCGGCTGACGCCCTACCAGGTGCAATGGCTGCTGGTCGTCGGCTTCGTGACCGTCGGCTACGCGCTCTATCTGCGCTATCTCGCGATCGAGTTTTCGAGCGCGGCGCTGGCCTGCGATGCCGGCCTGCAGACCATGCTGTGCAAGACACGGATTCTCGTGACGTCGCTATTTCGCAATTCGGTGTTCGGCATCGTCGCGCTGATCATCGCGACGCTGCATTTGCTGCGACCCTCGATCGTGCTGCTCACCGGCGGGCTGATATCAGCCGGATTTGGCATCGTGCTCTACAATGTCAGCCTGTCGGGTCTGGCGATCGGCCTGCTTATTTTGGGATTTGCACGGCCCGCGCCCGCCACAGCGTAACGGCCAGCAGCACAAACAGCGTGCAGGTCCACAGCGACTGCCAGTTGTCCTTGCCTTCGTTGAACCCGGTGTAAAGCGCTGCGGTCGCCAGCACGCCGGCAAATACCACCTCGGCGATCGGGCGGGTGCCCTCTTGCGGCCGGTTCAACGCCATCAGCGTCCAGAATGGCAGCACCGCCATGGTCAGGGCGGCGAACGGAAAATCCTTGTAGCGCGGATCGAACACGAAGCCGAGCGCGGTCTCAGCACCGATCAGGGTGGTCACCAGCAGCACCGCCCCCAGCAGGAAGGTCAGCACCGACCGGGTCCGCTGATCGCGTGGCCCCACCAGTTCCAGGAATGTCGGCAGCGCCCGTCCCGACATCAGGGCGTTGGCGCAGAGCATGGGTGACGCGATCCCCGCCGCCAGCAGCGCGCCCCATTTGAGCCAGCCGCCGATCCCGTAACTTTCATAGAGCATCTTGTCGACGGCGACGCCCAGCAGGATGCCGGCTGCCGTGGCGGAGATCGCGACCGCGACCCAGGCCGCCGGCCGCGGCGTCCAGGGCCGGCGGCGCAGCGTCAGCCAGGCCGCGCCGAACACCAGGATGCTCAGGCCCATGCCGCTTCCCATCTGCAGCTTCCAGCGCGGATAGTTGCTGATGGGCTCGTTTGGCGGAAATTTCACGGCGCGATGGTCCGCGTCGATCAGGCCCCAATAGCCGCCGACGGTGCCTTCGAGCTGGCGCTTCCAGGGCTGGTCATAGGCCTCGATCAGATTGACGCGAAAGTTCTCCCGCTTGGCCAGCGCCAGGATTTCCGAAACCACCTTGGCCTGATTGGCGCGCGACGGCAGCGCGCCTTCGCGCATCCGTCCGGCACTCGGCCAGCCGGTTTCGCCGATCAGGATTTCCTTGCCCGGAAATGCCACCGCCATCCGCTTGCGAATGGCGTCGACATGGGCGGCGGCATGTCTGGCGCGGATCGGGAAGTCTTCCCAATAAGGCAGGATGTGGATGGTGACGAAATCGACGGCCTCATAGACTTCCCGGTGGCGCAGCCAGAACTCCCAGACATCGGCATAGGTGACGGGAATGGTGACCTGCGACTTGACCAGGCGGATGTTGGCGGCGAGGTCGGCGGCCGTCATCTCGCCACGCAGCAGCACCTCGTTGCCGACCACCAGCGATGAGATGACGCCGGGATATTCCCTGGTCAGGCGCACCGCGGTCTGGATCTGCGCCAGATTCTTCAGCCGGTTACTGCCGAGCCAGATCCCCTGAATGACCTTCAGCCCGACCTTGCCCGCGAGTTCCGGAACCTGATCGAGACCGTTGTCGATCGAATAGGTGCGCACGCAGTCGGATATTTTGGCGAGTTGCGCCAGATCCTCGGCGATCTGTTCCGGACCGATATGCAAGGTCGGCACCAGCGGCGACTGGTCGCCGCGGAACGGCGCGTAGGACACGCATTGCAGTTTGGCGTTGGGATCGATCGGCGCGCGCGCCAGATTGATGGGCGTGGCCATCCACCACCATGCCGCGGCAATCGCACTCAGGGAGATCAGGAGAAGCGCCAGTGGCGTACGAAGTGAAATCGGTTCCATCCTCCGGGCGAGGACCGTCGATTAGCTTGTCACCGGCCTCCTGCCAAGAGCCGGATGGTCGCAATCGATGCTGTTCCCGGACTGCGGCTTTACCACACGGCGATAAAGTTGTGACTTTGCTGGACAAAATTCGAAATGTCCGTCATGGGATTCCCTCGGGAATTTACTTGGGAAATAACTTGGGATTCCGCCGGCGTCGCCGCCGCATTGGAGACCCATTTGGACGGCATCAAACCAGCGCGTCCGAGCTGGCCTCGGGACGGGAACAAATCGGGGAATCAATGCGTCGACGGGTGCTTCAGTTTCAGAGTGCGGTTTTGCGCCATGTCGCCGTTCCCGCGCTCGCCCTCCTGATCGGTATCGGCGGCGCCTCTGCCCAAAGCGGCGATTCCCGCGCGCAGGACCCCGGCAAGCCGGCCGCGGCCACCCCCGCCGATGTTGCCAAAGATAACCAGCGCAAGACCGACCAGTTCCTGGAGGCCTCGCAGGCCATCAACGGGCCGGCCGGGAACCCCGAATGCGTCTGGCTCGGCCGCCGCGTGGTCCGCCTGATGTGGCTCGACGATCTCGACACCGCGTTTCGGCATCTCGATCTGTACGACCGGTTTGGCTGCCCCGGCGGCCACGTGCAGGCGACGTTCCGCTGCCTGACCCGTTTTGGTGGCGAGATCGATCCCAAGGTGGCGGACACGTTGAGCGGCCGAATTCATGCCTGCTGGATCAATCCGGGGGCGCAGCCGCAGACCGCCGCGGCGTCGCAACCGGCGACCGCCGGCAGCGCCGCGCCGAATCCCGCAGCTGCGCAGCCCGCCGCCGCCCCACCCCCGGCGCCGGCAGCGAAATAGGCGTCCAAAACAGTCCTGCACACGTTCCGGTTTTCCGGAACGGTCGGGATATTCATGTCCTGTAAATATTCGCGCCCTCAAATCGCCACGGCGTCATAAGAGTTGTTAAATCGCGTGGCAGAGATATGCTCGCTTTGCCGCTGACTTGGTCGGATCTCGGGGACGGATCCGCTGCCCTGCCAACTTGGCCCCATCATATGGTTTAGTCTCGATGCGCGCCGTGGTCGCCGTTCTCCTGTGTGTGACTGCCGCTCATGCCGCCCTGTGGGGCGTGCTGCGCGACAGGCAGGAGGCTCCCGACTTCAGAGGCAAGCTGCCCAGCGTGTCCTATGCGCCGTTCGAGGGCAGCGGGCATCCCGACGTCGACAACATTCCGAGCGTCGAAAAAATCCGCGCCGACCTCAAGATTTTGGCGCCGATGACGCGCGCGATCCGGCTTTATTCCTCGACCGGCGGCGTCGAACTGGTGCCGCCGATCGCGGCCGAATTCGGCCTGAAGGTGACGGTCGGCGCCTGGATCGACAAGAACAGCGAGCGCAACGAGCGCGAAATCCAGGCCGCCATCAGCCTCGCCAAACGCAACAGCAATGTGAACGGCATTGTCGTCGGCAACGAGACGATCTTTCGCGGCGAGCAGAAGGTCGAAGACCTCGTTGAGCTCATCAAGCAGGTCAAGAAATCGGTCAATGTCCCTGTAACTACAGGTGAAATCTGGAATATCTGGCGCGACAATCCGGAGCTGGCGTCGTCCGTCGACTTCATCGCCGCGCACGTGCTGCCCTACTGGGAAAACTTCACCGACAAGCAGGCGGTGGATCAGGCGGTCTACCTCTACGGGCTCCTGCGCGAAAAATTTCCCGGCAAGCGGATCGTGATCGCCGAATTCGGCTGGCCGAGCGCCGGCTACAACCTGAAGAACGCCGAGCCCGGTACCTTCGAGCAGGCCGCGGTGCTGCGCAACTTCGTCACCCGCGCCGAAGCCATCGGCATGGAATACAACATCGTCGAAGCGATCGATCAGCCCTGGAAGTTCTTCGAAGGCGGCGTCGGACCCTATTGGGGCATCCTCAACGCCGCCCGCGAACCGAAATTCGCCTGGACCGGGCCGATCGTGAACGAGAACTACTGGAAGCTCGCGGCCATCGCCGTGCTGGTCGGCATCCTGCTGTCGCTGCCGATCGTACGCCTCGCCGGCCCCACGGTGTTGCAGGCGCTGATGCTCTCGGCGGCGGCCAATGGCGTCGGCGCCTGGGCCGCCACCGTGTTCGCCTATTGGGAAGGCCACTATTTTGTCTTCGGCTCGGCCTTCGCGCTGACGCTGGGGCTGATCCTGCTGGTTCCGCTGGTACTGATCGCGATGGCGCGGATCGAGGACATTGCCGCCATTGCCTTCGGTCACAAGCCGCGCCGGCTGATCGTCAAGGGCGCCCCGCTGGCGCCGGCGACCATCGGCGAGGCCGTTACCTTCCCCAAGGTCTCGATCCATATCCCCGCCTATTTCGAGCCGGTCGACATGCTCAAGCAGACGCTCGATGCGGTGGCCCGGCTGGACTATCCGAATTTCGAATGCGTCGTGATCATCAACAACACGCCCGATCCGGAATTCTGGCAGCCGATCCAGGATCACTGCCGCGCGCTGGGCGAGCGCTTCGTGTTCATCAACGCCGAGAAGGTCGAGGGCTTCAAGGCCGGCGCGTTGCGCATCGCCATGGAGCGCACCGCGGTCGATGCCGAGATCATCGGTATCATCGACGCCGATTATGTCGTGCAGCCGGACTGGCTGAAGGATCTGGTGCCGGTGTTCGCCGACCCCCGCGTCGGCCTGGTGCAGGCGCCGCAGGACCACCGCGACGGCGATACCTCGCTGATGCATTACATCATGAACGGCGAATATGCCGGTTTCTTCGACATCGGCATGGTCCAGCGCAACGAGGTCAACGCCATCATCGTTCACGGCACCATGTGCCTGATCCGGCGCGCGGCGATGGACATGGCCGGCGGCTGGGCCGGCGACACCATCTGCGAGGACACCGACCTCGGCCTCGCCATCATCGAGCACGGCTGGCTGACGCATTACACCAACCACCGCTACGGCCACGGCCTGCTGCCGGACACCTACGAGGCCTTCAAGAAGCAGCGCCACCGCTGGGCCTATGGCGGCTTCCAGATCGTCAAGAAGCATTGGCGCCGGTTCCTGCCCGGCGCCAGCCGGCTCTCGCCGGACCAGCGCCGCGAATTCGCGCTGGGCTGGCTGAATTGGCTCGGCGCCGAGAGCCTCGGCGTGCTGGTCGCGATCCTGAACCTGATCTGGGTGCCGATCGTTGCCTTTGCCGGCATCGCCATTCCCGACAAGATCCTGACGCTGCCGATCATCGCCGCCTTCGTGGTCTCGCTGGCGCATTTCATCGTGCTGTACCGGCTGCGGGTGCCGGTAAAATGGGGCCAGATGCTGGGCGCCATGATCGCCGCGATGTCGGTGCAATGGACCGTTTCCCGCGCCGTCGCCAACGGCCTGATCACCGAGCATCTGCCGTTCGCCCGCACCTCCAAGGGAGGCTTGTCCCGGATGTCGATCGAGTTCCAGGCGTTCTGGGAAGCCGTGATCGGCGTGCTGCTGCTGATAGGCGCCGCGGTCCTGGTGGTCACCAACAGCCAGAAGGAAGTCCGCGAGATCTATATCTTCGCAGGGGTGCTGGTGCTGCAAAGCCTGCCGTTCCTGTCGGCGGTGGCGATCGCTATTCTCGAGAGCTCACGGATCAACTCGTTCACCTTCTGGCGCAATACCGGCATCCGCAGCGCCGAACTGATCGGCCTGCGCCCGGTGGCGATGCCGACGGTGGTCGGCAGCCAGCAGCCGGTGGCCTCGGAGGTCCGCCGCGAGGCCAGC
>CALROE020000242.1:0-5859 GCA_943369715.1 Bradyrhizobium ivorense | reverse complement strand
GACCGACGAAATCGACCGGATCCAGCATCAGCGGCGGGAACCCGCCGTCGCGCACCGACGTCGCGATGATCTCGCGCGCGAACGGGAACAGCAGCCGCGGGCACTCGATCATGACCAGCGGATGCAGGTTTTCCTGCGGCACGTTCATGATCCGGAACACGCCGGCATAGGCGAGATCGAAGCTGAACATCACCTTGCCGGCGTTTTCAGCCTTGCCTTCGACTGAAAGCGTCACTTCGAACTCGTTTTCGGCGATATTATTGGCGCTGACGTTGATCTGGATATTGATCGCGGGCTGTTGCTGCTGCGGCGCCAGCGAGGCCGGCGCGTTCGGATTCTCGAACGACAGGTCCTTGGTATACTGTGCCAGCACGTTCAACTGAGGAGGAGCGGCCGCCTCGGGAGGTGCGCCATTGCCGTTGGTCATGAAAATCTCTCCTGGAGCCGAGCGGGGCGGGTTTTGCGTCTGAATTCGCTCGTGAGGTACGAAAAAGGCCTATGTCGGGGCGAGTGGCTATCATAGCCGCGGCTTGCTCCACAAGGACGACAATCGCCGGTAACCGTCCAGGGTACCCCGGGGATCGGCCGGCTCCGCGAATCAGGCATCCAGTGGGCAGGCCGGATCGGTTCGGAGGGCCCTAAATTGTTGAATATGCGCCATTTCCGGACATGATCGGGTTTCCTCCCGCCGCAAAAACGCGCTACAATTACACTATGGTAAACAGGCAAGAGCCGTGAGCTAAAAAGAGCCCGATGCCCGAACGAGCCATTGGCCAGGCCTCGTTTCGTGCCTACATGCTGCAGACCCATTCCATGATTTAATCTCGGCCGTTTCCTGATCGAAACGCTCTACCACCGGCCCATCGCCGGTGCAGACCAGAAAGCGAATGCGACGTGGATATTTACACCATCATCTTCCTGGCGTTGGCAGTCTTCATCTTCCTGCGCCTGCGGAACGTTCTCGGACAGCGCACCGGAAACGAGCGCCCGCCCTTCGATCGCGCGGCGCGCAACGTGCTGACGGGTGCGCAGGACAATAATAACGTGGTGCCGATCCCGGGCGCGGTCATCGACCAGGCGCCGCTGGCGCCCAGCGCGGATGTTGTCTCCCCGACCGACCGCTGGAAGGGTTTGGCCGAGGCGGGCACGCCGCTGGCGCTGGGCCTCGATGCCATTGCCGCGCAGGATTCCTCATTCGACCCGCGGCATTTCCTCAGCGGCGCGAAGAGCGCCTACGAGATGATCGTGCTGGCTTTCGCCAATGGCGACCGCCGTGCGCTGAAGGACCTGCTGTCGTCCGAGGTCTACGAGAGTTTCGAGACCGTGATCAAGGATCGCGAGAAGCACGAGCAGAAGACCGAAACGCGATTCGTTTCGATCGACAAGGCCGAGCTTGTCGGGGCGGAAGCCCGCGACCGTGCGGCGCAGCTGACCGTTCGCTTCGTGTCGCAGATGATCACGGCCACGCGCGACAAGGCCGGCACGGTTGTCGACGGCAGCCCCGATACGGTCGCTGATATCACCGATGTCTGGACCTTCGCCCGCGACATCACCTCACGCGATCCGAACTGGAAGCTGGTTGGCACGGGAAGCGCTCAATAACGCGCGCGGCGCCGTCCGGTACGCCGTCGCGTTTGGCGCGGTAGCTGCGCTATTGTCGCTGGCGCCGTCGAGTGTGTCGGCCGCGCATCGTTCCCACGCTTCGCATCACGGGCGTACGCATCTTCCCGCCGCCCGTCCCGTGCCATATCCGCAGCTCGCCTGGCCGTTTGAAATCAGCGGCAGCCAATATGCCCCGGTGGGGTGGGCCGATATCGCGGGCTGGAGCGAGGACGACCATCTGCTCCCCTACAAGGCGTTTCGCACCAGCTGCAGGCCGATAGCGGCGCAACGCAAACCTCCCGCCGAACCGAAGGCGCTGGGCACCTCGCTGCGGGATCCCTGCAGGGTCGCCCGGGCTCTCGATATCGACGACAGGGCCAGGGCCAAGGCCTTTTTCGAGCGGCATTTCCTTCCCTTGCGGATTTCGCGGCTTGGCGAAGCCGAGGGTTTTGTGACCGGCTACTACGAGCCCATCATCGACGGCTCCAGGACCCAGACCGAGGTCTACACCGTGCCGGTCTATCGCCGTCCTTCCAACCTGTTCGTCCGCGGCACCAATCAGAATTCCGCGGGCTTGCCCAACAAGGGCGAGGTGTTCCGCAAGATCGGCCGCCGCAAGCTCGTGCCCTATTACGATCGCGCTCAGATCGAGGACGGCGCGATTGCCGGCCGCGGTCTCGAAATCGTCTGGCTGAAGAACCAGACCGATTTGCTGTTCACGCAGATTCAGGGCTCGGCGCGGGTACGTCTCGAGGACGGTTCCACCGTTCGCATCAATTACGACGCGCATAACGGCTTTTCCTATACTCCGGTCGGCCGCATCCTGATCGAACGCAACATCATCCCCAAGGATCAGATGTCGATGCAGAAGATCCGGGAGTGGATGGAGCAGAACCCCGACGGCGCCAACGAATTGCGGCGGCAGAACCGCTCCTATGTATTCTTTCGAGAGGTAAACCTCTCCGACAAGGATGAACCGTCGGGCGCGCAGGGTGTTCCGCTGACCGCGGGTCGCTCGATCGCCGTCGACAAGGCGCTGCATGTCTACGGCACGCCATTCTTTATCGAGGGCGATTTGCCGATCGACTCGGAGCAATCGAAGACGCCGTTCCGGCGGCTGATGATCGCGCAGGACACGGGATCGGCGATCGTCGGTCCGGCGCGCGCCGATCTCTATTTCGGCGCCGGTGCCGAGGCCGGAAAAATATCGGGCCGGTTCCGGCACAATGCACGCTTCGTCATCCTGGTCCCGAACAGCCTCGATCCCCTGGCGAGGGGCCGCAAGATGCCGGTGCCGGACCCGCGGCCGTCGGAAAAAATCGCAAAACTGTTTCCGCAGGTCGATCCCTTGAAGGATCAGCCCAAGGACGGCAAGACCGGCGCGAAGCCGTCGGAGGCCCCCGCTGCGACGGCGGCGGCGGTCGCCAAACCCGTACCGTTGCCGGAAGCGCGGCCGACGATCGCCCCGAGCCGCGAGGCGCGCCGCCATCATCGTCATTATCGTCGCAGTCGATGAAGCGTCCGCCCCAGATCCCGGACTTGCCCGCGCCGCCGCGGCGCAGGCGCAGCCTCAGCGAGGAAGAGCGGGCACTGTGGGACAGTGTCGCCAAACAGACAAAACCGCTGCGTAGAAGGGCTCGCGTCGCGAAAGCGCAGGCTGTGTCACAGGATCCCGCAAGGCTGGAGACCGCAAAACACGCTGATACGCTGAAGCACCTTCCGCCTGCCAAGGTCCTCCGGGTTACAAGACCCGCGTTGCCGCCGGCGGCTCCGCCGCTGGCGCCGCTCGGGCGTCGCGAGCGTTCGCAGCTGTCCCGCGGCCGCAAGGAGATCGATGCGAGGCTCGATTTGCACGGCATGACGCAGATCCGCGCCCATCGCGTGCTGTTCAGCTTTCTGCAGCGCGCCCACAGCGAGGGCCTGACCTTCGTACTCGTCATCACCGGCAAGGGAAAGATAGGCGCCGAATCCGAACGCGGCGTGCTGCGCCGCCAGGTGCCGCAATGGCTGAGCCTGCCGGAATTCCGTTCGCTGGTGGTCGGCTTTGAGGAAGCCCATATCGGCCATGGCGGCGAGGGCGCGCTGTATGTGCGGGTCAGGCGATCGAGAAGCTGACCCATAGCGTTTTCGAGCGAAAGCCTGCCCCGGACTTGATCCGGGGTGGATGCCGGTTCGCGTGAAGAAAACGCGTCAAAATCAAAACGGCCGCACGATGCCGACGCGCGGGATCAGCGTCACGATCGCGCCGAGAATAGTGGTCTTTCGATCATCGCTCGATATCACCGGCACATCGCGCGGGGCCGGCAAGGTCTTGACCGCATGCAGGATCAGGAACATGCAGACCGCCCAGTTCGAAATCCAGCGTGAATAATCGAACACGATGGCGAACATCACCAGATAGGCCGCGCTTACCGCAACGATGGCGGCGATGACGATACGGCGGTGCATTGGATCGGACAGCGAGCGGATCAGCCCGGCGAAATATTTCCAGAGCGGGGTGTGCAGCCAGATCAACAGTGCGAACACCGGCACGCCGAGCAGGTTCGACGGCAGCCGCTGCCAGGTGTCGTGGATCTCCTGCGCGAGAGACTGGTACCAGATGAAGCTGAAGCTCAGCAGGTTGCCGCGCGATGGATCGGCCATGCGGCCCTGCAGATACTGAACGAACTCCGCCTCGGGGACCGCCAGCGATCCCCAGAACTGCGCGGCCAAGAAAAGCAGGCCGACGGCGAGGATCGCGGCGATCCCGGCGCTCGCGTTCCGCCGGGTCATCCCCTGCACCAGATAGTAGCGCAGCACCACGATGACCGCGATGGTCGGCACATACATCAGGAGATGAATGTGATGAATCAGAACAAGGATCATCGACGCAGCGGCGGCGAGCAGCACGAAGGCAACGGAGCGTGCGGGGATGAGGAGCAGGCAAATCGCCAGCGCACAGCCGTAAATGTCAAAATGCCCGAGCGTGTGCATGAAATTCTTCAGAAAGAACGGCGATCCCGCCATGAACACGAACAGCGGCAGGTTTTCTTCGTCAAAGCCAAAGGTGCGCCGGAACAGTTTCACGAACAAAGCGAGCGTGATCAGCCACACCGCGCCTGATAGCACGAACACCAGCCAGACCGGTACCTTGTCGAAGAACAACGAGACGACCGCGCCGATCAGTGCACGTTTTGTAAAGCCGAAATGGTAGTCGACCAACAGATGGATGTAGGGGACATAGGGCTCGCGCGGCAGCTTGTAGAGAAAGACGCCGATGAGAACCGCGATGTTGACCGCGAGCATCAGCCGCCAGGGGTTTTCCCGCAAACGCAGATTCATTCGGCACCCGGAGCAGCGGCTCGATCAGACACGGACTATCACACGGCGGATGAGCGGCGTGCAACGCGCAGGCGTGAGGTGTTTGGTTTGCCTTGAATCGAAATACCCAAGATATCGCAAGAATGGCAGTAGGCTCCCTCTCCCATGGGGAGAGGGTTGGGGTGAGGGGGTACGGTCTATCGGTGGTCTTTAACCCCTCACCCGGCGCTGCGCGCCGACCTCTCCCGATGGGAGAGGTGAAATGAGTTCGCGGTGCCTGCGGTCATCCAACGGCAGCAGTTTAAAGAATGAACCGGCTCAGATCCGTGTTCCTGGCGAGGTCGCCGACGTGCTTCTGCACATAGGCGGCATCGATCTGGATGGTCTCGCCATGGCGGTCGGGGGCGGCGAAGGAGATTTCGTCGAGCACGCGCTCCATCACGGTCTGCAGCCGCCGCGCGCCGATATTCTCGACCGTGGAGTTGACCGCAACCGCCACGTCGGCAAGCGCGTCGATGGCGTCGGCGGTGATATCGAGCGTGACGCCCTCGGTCTGGAGCAGCGCGATGTATTGCTTGATCAGCGATGCCTCCGGCTCGGTCAGGATGCGGCGCATGTCGTCGCGGGTCAGCGCTTCCAGCTCGACGCGGATCGGCAGCCGGCCCTGCAATTCCGGCAGCAGGTCCGACGGCTTTGCGATGTGGAACGCGCCTGAGGCGATGAACAGGATGTGGTCGGTCTTGACGGCGCCGTGCTTGGTCGAGACCGTGGTGCCCTCGATCAGCGGCAGCAGGTCGCGCTGCACGCCCTCGCGCGATACGTCGCCGCCGGTGCGACCGTCGCGCACGCAGATCTTGTCGATCTCGTCGAGAAACACGATGCCGTTGTTCTCGACCGCATGGATCGCTTCCTGCACCAGTTGATCGTTGTCGAGCAGCTTGTCGGATTCCTCGTTGA
>CALROE020000241.1:0-5871 GCA_943369715.1 Bradyrhizobium ivorense | reverse complement strand
CGATATGATCAGTATCGTCCATCGCGCACCTCGTATTTGGTAGGCTTGCCGAGGCTCGGCATCGCGCGCGCGACCCAATCCGCGGTCCAGGCGATCAACTGCCCGGTATCGACGATCGGCAGCCCGAACAATTTCACCGCCTGTGAGGTGTCGGTGAGCCAGGCGGTCGGCTGTTCGGTGCCGACGATGATGGGCTCGCGCCCGAGCCGCGCGCCGAGCCTTGCGGCGAGATCGCGCACGGCCAGGATCTCGTGACCGCTGACATTGATCGGCGAGGTCGGCGTGTCGCAATGCGCGAGGCAGCGCAGCGCCTGTGCCGCGGCATCGCCCTGCCAGATGAAATTGACATGGCCGAGGCTGACGTCGATCGGCTTGCCCTGCAGGATTTTCGTGGCGATGTCGTGCAGCACGCCGTAGCGCATGTCGATCGCGTAGTTCAGACGGAACAGCCGGCCCGGTGTCGAGAACTTTCGCGAGAAATATTCGAACATGCGCTCTCGCCCGACGCAGGATTGCGCGTATTCGCCGGGCGGGTTGGGCGAAAGGCTTTCGTCGGCGCCCTTGCCGTCGACCGGCACGAACGGATAGACGCAGCCGGTCGAGAACGCCACGATTCTCGAATTTGGAAAGGCCTGCGCCACCAGCGCGGGGACGTGGGCGTTCATCGCCCAGGTCAGCGACAGGTCGCCCTCCGCGCCGAATTTCCGGCCGGCCATGAAGATGATGTTTTGCGACTTCGGCAGCGTGTTGATGGCGGCTTCATCGAGCAGATCGCAGTTGAGAATCTCGATGCCGCGGGCTTCCAACCACGTCTTCACGGAGGGATCGCTGAAGCGGGCGACGCCGATGACGCGGCGGCCGGGCAGGGCTGCTTTGGCAAGTCCCGCCAGCGTCGGGCCCATCTTGCCGGCGACGCCGAGAATCATGATGTCGCCGTCGACTTTCGCAAGGTCGTCGATCAGCGCCTGGCTCGGCCGGCACAAGAGATCGTCAAGGGCGGCGATATCGGGAATCGTTTCCGGCAGATTGTCGCGCGTCAGCAGCATGATTGTTTCCCGATCGATCTATTGCAGCCGAACGTCCTTGACCACGAACAGCCGTTCTAGGCCAAGCACCAGGCCGTAAAGCGCCACCCCAATCAGGGTCAACAGCACGACCGCCATCACCATGGCGGGGGTGTCGAGCGAGGACTGCACCTGGATCATCAAATAGCCGAGCCCGCGCTCGGAGGCGATGAATTCGCCGACGATGGCGCCGGCGACCGCGAGAATGGCGCCGACCTTCATGCCGGAGAACACGTAAGGCAGCGCGCCCGGCAGCTGGATCTTGCGGAACAGGGTCCAGCGCGAGCCGCGCAGCGATTTGACCAGATCCAGCAGGTCGGGCTCGACTTCACTCAATCCCCGCGCGGTCGTCAGCAGAATCGGGAAGAAGCAGATCGAGAAGGCGATCAGGATGTTCGGAAATATACCGTAGCTGAACCAGACGATGAACAGCGGGCCGAGCGCGACCTTCGGGATCATGTTCAGCGTCACGAACAGCGGCAGCAGAGCAAGGCTGAGCAGCGGCGACCAGCAGAACAGCACCGCCAGCGTGACGCCGACGAAGGCGCCGAGCGCGAAGCCGCCCAGAATTTCGGCCGCCGTCACCGCGAGGTTGGAAAGCCAGGCATACTTTGCGGACGTCAGCGTCGCCAGGGTAGCCAGCGGCGAAGGCAGTACGAATTTCGGCACCTGAAAGGCATCGACCAGGACCTGCCACAGCACGATGACGGCAAGGTGCACGATCACGATGATCGCAACCGAGCGGGCCGATCGCATTCCGTCGCTGGACAATGGGTGCTCCTTGGGTGGCCTGGGTAGCGTCGGTCGAACCTACTCCGGGTTCAGCAATGTTTCAACCATCCAGTTGATTAAGTCCTCTCAGCGCCCTTGCGAGCCAACGGGTCGCGCGAATGCGCGCCCGATGACAGGCTCCACGAAGCAATCCAGCTTTCTTTGCCGAAGTCCAAGCAAGCTGGATTGCTTCGTCGCTGCGCTCCTCGCAATGACGGGGATGAGGCATCACGGCCGCAACGACTGCATCACCAGATCGACCACGTGCTTGCGGCGGGCGCGCCGCTCCGATGGGCTGGAGAGGTCCTTGCCGAAGATCGCCGACAGCGTGGGCGTGTTGGAAAAGAAGAAATAGCTGAGGCCCGCGATCGAGATGTAGAGATGCACCGCATTGATCCCCTTGCGGAAAACCCCCGTGCGCACGCCGTCGGTCAGGATGTGGGAGACCATGCTGACCAGCGGCGAATGCATCGCCTCGAGTTTCCGGGAGCCGCGCACATGGCGGGCGCCGCCGCGGTTTTCGTCGTTCAGCAGCACGATGAAGTCAGGATGGGCCGCGAGGTGGTCGAACGAGCTTTCGATCAGCTTCTTGATCGCCCGCTCCGGGGGGAGTCCTTCCAGATTGAGCTTGCGCTCCTGGGTCCGGATTTCCTCATAGACCCATTCCAGCACGGCGAGGTAGAGCGCGTCCTTGTCGCCGAAATAGTGATAGACCAGCTGCTTGTTGACGCCGGCCCGTGCCGCGATCTCGTCGACGCGCGCGCCGGCCAGGCCATTTTGCGCGAATTCGCGCCGCGCCGCCGTCAGCAATTTCGTTCGCGTGGCGGCAGGATCGCGCCGCTGCGGCTTTGTGCCGTCTGATCTTATTTTGGGCATTTCCAACCAGATAGTTGACAATTCGGTGCGTCCCTTGTTGCATTGGTAAACGCGCCGGAGCTTGTCGACAAGGCCGCGGGCCGCAGATCAGGAGAGTTGCGATGAAATGCTTTGGGATTGCCTGTGTGGCGTTAGCCCTTGTGACGCCGTGTGTTCCCGCTGTAGCCGCCGAGTCCGTCAATTTGATCCTGAACTGGACGCCGACTGCCGACCATTCGCCGTTCTACTACGCCAAGGCGCAGGGATGGTACGAGAAGGCCGGCATCGATCTCACCATCGAGACCGGCAAGGGCTCCGGCGTGTCGTCGCTGAAGGTCGGCTCCGGCGGTTCGCCGTTCGGCATCGCCGATCTCGCCACCACGCTGGTGGCGAAGAGCAAGGGCGCCGACGTGGTGGCGCTGATGAGTATCTATGCCAATACCGGGCAGACCTTCTACTGGCTGAAGAGCCACGGCGTGAACGGCGCCAAGGACTTTCCCGGCCACAAGATCGGCAACCCGCCCGGCGACGCCTCGCGGGTGATGTGGCCGGCCTTCGCCAAGGCGGCGGGGATCGCGCCGGACGCCGTGAGTTTCGTCAATGTCGGCCCGACCGCCAAGATCGCGGCGCTGAAGAGCCATACCGTCGATATCATCAGCGACTTCTACAACGAACACGATCTCAAGGTGATCGAATTCGGCGCCGACCTCGGTTTTGTCAACTGGAAGGATATCGGGCTCAACCCCTACGGCAATTCGTTGATCGTCAACGGCGCCTATCTGCAGAAGAACCCGAAGCTGGCGGAGGATTTCGTCAAGATCAGCCAGAAGGCCTTTGCGACCTGCGTCGCCGATGTCGCGCCCTGCCTGAAGGCGCTGCTCGACGCGGCCTCCGGCCTCGACAAGGAAAACCAGCAACGGCAGTGGGAACGAATAAAATTCCTGATGACCGATGATTTCACCACCACCAGGGCACTGGGCTGGATCGACGCCGAGCGGATGAAGAAGGACTACGAGCTGGTGCAGACCTATCTCGGCATGGAAAAGCCGTTCGACGTGGGCACGGTGTTCACGACGAAGCTGCTCGATCCGGCGGTGAAGATGGATGCGAGCAAGGTGAAGAAGTGAGGTAAGGGGTTCGTCATTCCGGGATGGTGCGCTAGCACCAGACCTCAGGTGCGCAATTGCGCACCTGAGGTTCGATGCTACGCATCGCCCCGGAATGACGGAGCCTACTGCAGCGCCATGCCTGACGTCTTGACGACCTTCGTCAGCTTCTCGTGATCGGCCTTCATCAGCGCGGCGAGCTCGTTCAGCGGCATCGGCTTGCCCGGGATGTTGGCGACCGACAGCTGGCGCTGGACGTCGGGGTTTTGCAGCGCCTTGTTGATGGCCTCATTGATCCTGTTGACCAGCGCCGCGGGCGTGGCTGACGGCACGTAGATGCCGTACCAGGGCACATAGGCGGCCTCGGCAAATCCGGCCTCGGCGATGGTCGGCACGTCAGGCAGATCCGCGACGCGCTTGTCGGTCAATACCGCGAGCGGTTTGATGCTGCCGGCCTTGATGTGCGGCAAGGCGAGTTCGAGCGACACGATCTCGAAATTCATGATATTGGTCATCAAATCGATCAGCGCGGGCGGCTGGCCCCTGTAGCCGACATTGGTGACTTGAATGTTGGCGACCTGAAACAGCTTTTTGGCGCTGAGGTCGATCGAGGAGCCGGTGCCGGGATTGCCGAAATTGAGCTCGCCGGGCTTGCTGCGCGCCAGTTCGACGAATTCGCCGATGGTCTTGACCGGCAGCGAGGGATTGACCACCGCGACGCTCTGGTTCCAGACCGCGAGCCCGACGCAAGTGAAGTCCTTCATCGTGTCCCAGCCGGCCTCCTTGTAGAGGCCGGGATTAACCAGCACCGCCGGCCCCGTCACCAGCCAGGTGTAGCCGTCGGGATCGCTGCGCGCGACCGCGGCGGTACCGATGTTGCTGTTGCCGCCGGGCCTTGCCTCGACGACGACAGGCGTTTTCCAGTCGCGGCCGACCTGCTCGGTCACGGCGCGGGCGACGAGGTCGACGATGCCGCCGGCCGGGTAGGGCACGATGATACGAAGCGGGCGGTTCGGATAATTGTCGGTCGCCTGCGCCCATGCGGCGCCGGCCAGCATGGTTGCGACGACCCCCGCAGCGAAGCCAAAGGCCCGGATGCCCCTCATTTTCCCCTCCCATGTATGAAACATCGTTCGAGCGATGTCTTTGGTTCTGGTGCGTTGGACTGCGGTGATGCAGCCTATTCGTTGGCGACAAGTGACGTGATGCTGCGTGCGAGGCCGAGAATGCGCGGTCCGCATTCGCGCTCGATCTGCTCGGCGCTGAAGCGAAACGAGGGAATGCCGCAATTCACCGAAAGACAGTCGCCGGTCGGCGTGCGGTAAAGCGGTGCCGCGACGCCAAAGATCTCGCGCCGCCATTCGCCGAGCGAGACCGCGAATCCGCGTTCCCTGCAAAGCTCGCTGTCGGGCAGCGTCCGCGTTTGCACGTATTTCAGTTCCTCCGGACGCTCCGCCTTCACGGTTCTCACGTAGCTGTCGCGTTCGTCGTCGGTGAACAGCGACAGCAGCGCGCGGCCGACCGCGGTGGTTGCCATCGTTCCGGTAAAGCCGACGTCGGGCATATGCGGCACCGCATCGGTGGTGCGCAGCGTCTCGACATAGATGAAGTCGAGGCCGAACGGCATCGCGATGGATACCGTACCGCCGGTGTAGGCCGCGAAGTCGCGCATCAAGGGCCGCGCCAGTTGCCGCACTTTCAGGGGCGACAGCACCGGATAGGCCGCCGCCAGGATGCCGAGTCCGAGTTCGAAGCGTCCCCTGGCGTCGCGCTTGAGATAGCCGAGCTGCGCCAGGGTGTGCGTCAGACGCGACACCGTCGGCCGCGACAGGCCGGTAGAGGCGGCGAGATCGGCGTTCGACAGCGAGCCGGTGCTGTTGCGGAACGCGGCCAGCACATCGAGCCCGTGCGCCAGCGTCGTCGCAAAGGACGGGTCGCCGTGGTCCGCCACGGCATTTGGCCGGGAAGGGGCGGATCGGCGTAAGGGGGATGTCGAGGCCATGCCGAATATTGGACAAAAAGGGAAATATTGTCAATATATCGAAACAAATTTGCGTTTCATGTCGGTATACGCT
>CALROE020000240.1:0-5875 GCA_943369715.1 Bradyrhizobium ivorense | reverse complement strand
CCCGGTGCGCGCGTCGCGCGAAAACGCCAGCCGCAGTTTGCCCGGCAGCACATTGGGATCATCGACCGTGACCTTGGCGCCGGTCGAGGACAAATCCTGCACCACGCATGGCCGGGCGGCAAAGCCGCCCTCGAGCGTGATCCACCCGGGCTGGTGGACGGATTTGCGGGATTCCCGCTTCTTGGCGGCTGCAGCCATCTCGATTGCTCCTGAAGCCATATCCCTACCCGACCAGGCTTTAGGAACCGTTGCGGGAGATTGAGAAATCCTCATTCGCCGGGGCTGTCGCGCCTGCGTCCGGCCGGCCGGGAAAAACGCCTTTGCCGGTGGCTTGCCCGCCCGAGCAAACGCCACTATACGTTCGCCCGCCGCTCCGATCATGTCACTGCGATCCGGGTTGCGGTACGGTGCCACCGCCCCTTCAAGGCGTTGATTTTCCGGGACTATTTACACTATCTGCAGCGAAACGGCAGGATTGCGACCAGCTCGGTCGCAGCGACGCCTTCGCTCCCTTCGTCTATCGGTTAGGACGCCACCCTTTCACGGTGGAGAGAGCGGTTCGATTCCGCTAGGGAGCGCCAAAGTTCCTTTAAATTCAATACCTTATACGCCGGTTAGCCAACGGGTTCGCCACACGGTTCGCCAGAGACGAAAAAGCCCGGCCAACGGTCAAGGCTGACCGGGCTTCCGTCTGGAGGTTACGCCACGCAACTACGGCGCGGGCATGCGCCGGAAGTCAGGGCGCCAACTGCTTTTGATCCAGCGCCGACCGTCCCGGTGGCGGGTCGCCAAGGAACCCCGCCGTCAGGCCCTGCCGACTGATCCGGGCTGCGATGTCCGCGTCTGCCTCATGGAAGTAGCGGGGGCGGTGGACGATCTCTGCGGCTCGCGCGGGCTTGATCGGTGCATCCGACTTCGCGGCGCCGACCGGCACCACGGCCGGCGGGCCGGATGAAGCGCCGCCGTTCTTGTAATACTGATAGCGCGTGCAGCATACCGAGGCCGGAGCGCCGAAGGCCTCGCCGATCTCGCGCCATTTCAGCTTCTGCACGTCTCGCAGCTCGAACAGTCGGTAGATATCGGCGCGCGACCATTTCCGGCGACCCATCAGATCATCGCCCCCGGCATGAAGCACCTCACCGCCCGCTTCCCGTCATTCCATGTAGGCCAGACCAGCGTCCGCCCGTCCCGGTTCGGGCCGTCCAGCACGGCGCCAGGCGGCACGTCGATCCATTTGCCGTCGATCCGGACCCGGTAGCGTCCGTCACGCGATTCCCAATCGACATCGGCAAGGTGCACAGCATCCACGGACGGGCCGTCGCAACATGGAGAGCCTGCCGGGCTGCGCAGGCCCTGGTACCAGCTGTCGAGGCCCGGCCGGCTATGATCGTGCGAGAGCGCGGGCGCGCCGCAAGCCCACAATAGCGCCAGGGCGAGCAGAAGCCGGTCGATCTTCATTGGACAGATACCCGCGCTAGCCCGCCCATGCCGATCGCGTTCGCGCCGGCGCGACCCAGATCGACGCAGCGGCCACGAACGAAAGGGCCGCGATCGGTCACGACGGCCGGAATACTTCTACCGTTCGAAAGGTTGGTGATCGTCACCTGAGAACCACAGGCCCGCGTCTTATGCGCCACCGTGTAGGGCGCCGTCGCATGCGTGTTAAAGCGCCCATAGCCGCGACACGCGACCGGACTGCCCTGGTAGCCGTCGCGAATGCCGTACTGCGACGCGATGCAGGTTTCGGCGAATGCCGGCGCACAGGAAGAGACGGCGCATAGCAAGGCGCACGCCGCGAGGACGGTTTTGATCATGTGATGCTTTCTTTTCGTCGTGTTGGTTAGTCGCCGCGCGTCTGTTCGAACCTGGCGCGCGCGAGCGTATCGACGGCGGTGAACGACAGCCCGCCGCAGGCCGTGGCGATGATGATGCCGATGATCCAAAATACCTTCATGGGTTGGTCCACGGTTTGAAGATGGACTTGCCGTAGGCGCCAAGCACTCCGAAGATAGTGCCAACTGCGGACAGTCCGATCAGGATGCCGGCGCCGCGGCCGAGCGCCCCTTCGATCTTGGCGATGCGCTCCTCGAGGTTCTGTTCCTTTTTCTCCAGATCCTCTTTTTCCTTGGTCAGGGCGTCGACCCGCAGCGACAGAATCCGGATCAGGAACGCCGGATCGTTCTCGTCGAATTCCTTGTACTGGCGCAGCGGATCGTGCTTGTCGGCCATGTCGTCGTCCCTGCGCACGTGGCGCTAGCGGGACAGCGAAGACTGCGGCTGTGGTTCGGTGACGCTGGAGAGCCCGGCCTGCACGGCCTCGCGCTTGGGCACCACGGTGATGCCGTTGCCTTGCGTCTCCACGATCGAGGATGCCTTGCCGGACTGGGTGCTCGTCAGGGCGGTGAAGGTCGCCGACAGCGCGGTATAGAGCGAGGCCGCAAGGCCGGTGACGTCGCCGGCAATCCAGCCGCGCCCGGCCGCATACATGACGCCGGAAAGAATGCCCTTCTCGGCCAGCGTGCCGAGCGGCCCGGCGAACATATTGAGAAGCGACACGACAGATTTCAGCATGGTCTATCCTTTGCTGTTGATGCGGGTCTACCCGCCTTGTGGATTTTTCAGTACGTCGCGCCCGCAAGTCTCGCAGCGCTCGCGCATCTGTTTCGGCACCCAGTGCCAGTTGAAGTGACAGATCAGGATGCCGATCGCGATGCCGGCGAGAACGCCGATCGCCGGCCAAGCGTACTTCACGTTGACGTAGAACTGCGAAAGCGAAAGCCCGTCCGGGTCGGACAGTGCAAAACCTTCGAGCGCGGCAAAGCTGACCGCGATGAAGGCCAGCCACGCAACCCACACCCATGGCGAACGAACGCGCATCAGTGACCCTTCACATTCCGAGGCAGCGCCTGCCGTGCGCGATTTCTTCCGAACTGGCACGGGCATAGGCGGCCATCTGTTGCGCGTAGCTCATGCGCTGGAATTGACTTTTGACGACAGCGCAGGACGGCAGGCTTTTTTTTAACGCGGATGCCTTCGGCTTCGGCTTTGGCTGTTCTTTCGGCTTGGCCTCGACCTTCGGCCGCGGCTTGGGCGCGGGCTTTGCCTCGACCTCCGGAGCGACGGACTCCGGTTCGGCAGCGACGACAGCGGCCGGCGGTTCGAGCGGCGCCACGGGCGCGGGCTCCGGCTCCACAACCGGCGCCGGGAGCGTCACGTACCGCACCTCCGCCGGCGGAACGGGCGCGGTCATCCGGCCGCCGACGAACGACGCGCCCGCCAGGACTGCGCTATAGATTAGAAACGCCCGCAGCTCGTCGGTCATGACTTCTGCGGAAGCTGCTTGACCAGCCACGAAACGCCCGCCGAAAGAATCGAGCCCAAGCCGCCGAACATGCCGGTCGCGCCTGCGCCCGCGACGCCTGCCGAGATGATCGGAAGGAGCTGCCCCCACGAACCGGACTCGGTCACGTCGATGCCGCCCTTCCATTGCAGCAGTGCCGAAAGCACCAGGCCGATGATGCCCGCGCCGACGCCGGTCTTTTCGAGGACCGGCACCGGCGGCTGCGCCGGCGGCGTAACGGGCTTGGGATCGACGGCCGGCTCCGGCGCCGGCACTGCACCTTTGAGCGCACTCACGAGCGCGCCGAGCGATGACGTCAGCATTGCCGTGTCGGAGCGCAGCCTCTGAATTTCCCTGATGACCTGATCGTTGGTCGCTTGTTCTGCTTCGCCTGCCATGTTGAGCTCCTTTGGTTGTTCCGCGTGAAATTGCCGCGCCTGGGTTAGGTCGTTATTGAAGCGATTGATCAGCCCATTCCAGAGATTGGCGCGATAGCCGACGTCTTCGCGTTCGTAATCCTCGCGCGCCTGGCGCAAGGCGGTCAGCATCGCGTCGACGTTTGTTTCCTGCCGGCCGATCGCCGCCATGGTGTTGGGGCCGACGTCGCCGTCGACGCCGTCGGGCCCGACCGTGTCGCCAAGCAGGATCAGCGCGCGTTGCAGGATCTTCGCGGCGCCGGTCGGGCCGCGGTTGAACACGCAATCGCGCAAATAGAATTCGATGCCCCACGACACCGTCCAGAGATCGGCGACATCGGTATAGGAGGCCGTGAACTGCCCGACGAAGTCTTCCGCCTCTTGATGCCGGCCGGCTTCGATCATCGCCTTCAGCTTCGCGGCCTCGATCGGGTGATAGCGATCGTTGATCCCCGCGACTTCGTAAGTGCCGCCGCCATCATTGGCGGGAAGCTGATAGACGGCGAGCTGGCCCCGCGCATCGCGGCGCGCTTCCGCCAGCGTGATGGCCTTGCCCATCCGCATCTTGACGTCGGCGGGCGTGCGAGCATTCGAGGGCGAGGCTGCGACCTGCGCCGGCCAGAAGAATCCGACCACATGGTCATCCCACGCGAACGGCATGGTGTTGACCGCGTCGGACTGGTTGCCGCCGGTAATAAAGAGCGTCTTGCCCTCGACCCGGTCCAGCGTGCCGACATGGCCGCCGCCGCTCTTCCACTTGAAGACGACGATGCAGCCCGGCCGCGGCGCATCGAGCCGCAATCCCCATGCGGCAAACGAATTCGCCCACAGGAATCGCTCAACATCGGTCGCGCCGAACGGCGGCCGGATGCCGTGCTTGGCCAGCGCATAGGCCATCGTGAGCCCGCACCAGGAGATGTCGTCGCTCCTGTAGAGCGCGGCATAGGCCGCCATCTCCGGATACCGGGACGCGATGAAGCCCGCCCAGCCCAAAATGGTCGGGTTGTTCTCGCCGCCGGCATATTCCCTGACGCCGGCCAGGTCGCGCATCGTGGCAAGCCAGGGCGCGCCCTCGGGGAGGTTCATGGGGGATTGCTCGCTGTGGGGTTGTGGTGGTAGGTTGCCGCCCTCAAAAGAGGGGCGGAACACACACAATGGTTTGGATTCTGCTTGGTCTATTCGCGATAATCTTAACCGCTACGATCTGGTTTGACCGCCGTCGCCAGCGGCAAATTACTGCCGGACCATTCTATTGCGCTCGTATCTTTGGCGAGGGCGGCGTACTCGATTACTGCACTCCGGCCTACCCGGACCGCGCGCAAGCTATTGATGCGCTTCGCTGGAATAGACCGGATGCCAAGCGCTGCATGACATCGGAAGTTTGGTGGAACACTAGCGAGCGCAGAATGCTCCCCACCCATCGCGGGATCGAATGGCACGATACTAAGCCGCCATCGCCTTGATCACAGAAAAATTGAATACAGGGCTGTCGGATGCCGTCCCGCCGGTCGTCTTGAACGAGATTTGAAAACTTCCGGCCGCGACGGCCGTGACGTGCGTTTCGTAGATGTTGGTGCTGGATTTGCAGTTGACGATGATAGTATCCGTCGCTGCAACAGCGCTGTTGGTGACCGTGAACTGCGCGGCCGTGGTGCTGCCTGCGGCGTTAAACAGCGTGATCGCCCCGCAAACCCTATTCAAGGTCACGCCGGTGGTGCGGCTGGTTGCTTGAGTGACAGCCCCACCCGCACCTGTAAAATAGCCGACGCCGTTCGTGGGGCCCGCCGACCGAATGGCTCCATTGATCCGCATTTCTAGGGTGGAGGTATCGAAGTAACCGCAGGTAGTTCCGGCTGCATCCTGGAAATAAACCGGATAGCCCGTTGGCGCCCTGATGGCAAGAGCAGTAGTGCCATTAAAGTACAACCCGACCTGTGAAGTGGTCGTTCCAAAACCCATCCCAGCGACCGTTAATATGTCGGTAGATGGATTGTAGGTCAGCTTTGTGCTTGTGACCTTGAGCGGCAGGTTTCCAGTGTTCGCCGTGACCCAGACTGGGTACATTGTGGCGTTTGTGGTAGTGTCGTAGGTGATGCTGCCGCCTGCCGCGGCGGCCCAT